>CAYQEW010000111.1:0-5806 GCA_964416605.1 uncultured Bacteriovoracaceae bacterium
CAAACTAATTTAAGGGTAATATCCGAAATCTTATCAATAATATTTCCAGAAAGAGCCAAATTATTTTTATGAAATGATTCAATTTGATTCTGAGTGTTTTGTTTTTGCCCTAAGTAAACAAGATACAAATTATTTAAAAATGGCCACGAAACATTGACGGTTTCCCATGACGGTCCCTGATGACCTCGTTTATAAACGATGGGGCCACTCGATTGAGCACAAGCAATGTCGTAACCAGATCCAAGCATTACCTTATCTGAAAGCTCAAAAGGACTCACGTAGGCCCATTGAGAGATATTATAAAGAAGAGAAGAACTTGATCCCCAACCCCATTCTAAAGGCATATCAAGATATGTTTTAACTGAAACGTTTTCATCTTCTCTTAAAAAATGAGGATTTTGCACACGAACTTGACGCAAAATACTTTGTAGAAAATCAATATCCGCGTCGCTACCTAATTTTTTTTCAATAACGTTAAAGCGCCAAAGTTCAAAAGAAACATCAAACCAAATATTTCCCTCGTGATCAAAACTAACCCAATCGAGTTTAGGCGAATAAGATTTATCATAACTCACAATTAATTTTTGTCCCGCAAGAAGAGGAAAAGCCAAAGCTTTTGCTCCTTTTAAAACAAGATACTCTCCTGAAATAAGAAATTTTCCTGCACCATAAAACTCATTTTTATTATCAAATTGCATTATTTCGAATCTCCTCTAGCTTGATTTTTACACTATGTGCAGATACTACTTTGTCAGAAAAATAATGTGTCAGATAATTTAATTCATCTTCAGTTGCTTTATTCTGGCAAGCTAAATTGTAAAGGTGCATCTTCATATGACCTTTTTGTATACCCGTTGTCACTAAGGAACTGACCGCTGCAAAATTTTGAGCGAGTCCAATGCTTCCCAGAATCATCATAAGTTCTTTAGCCTGTGGATTACCAAGTAAATCTAAACTTGTTTTCGCAAGTGGATGAACATGAGTAATTCCTCCAATTGTTCCAACGGCTAAAGGAATTTCTAAAAAAAGAGAAACAGACTCTTGATCATATTTAAGCCAAGAAAGACTGCGGTAGTTTCCACTTTTTGAGGCGTAGGCATGTGCGCAAGCTTCAATTGCTCTGAAGTCATTGCCCGTAGCCATGGCAACGGCATCAATACCATTGAGAATTCCTTTATTATGGGTTACTGCTCGTTCTCTAAATAAATGTGCAATTGTATAAGCATGATCCATTTGTTTTAAAAATTGATCGCTGCTCATTTCTAGGCCTTGAGGAACAAAATCCTCTAACGAACAAGTGCAACTTACCTCAACGAGACTTTGAGGAGTATAATTTGAAAGTATGCCCATGACTGCACAATAATTTTTCCGAAGAGATTTGGGTAATATTTGATTCCATATTTTTCCGACGGATTCGATATGGGTATTTAAATAATTTGCCCCCATCGCATCGCATGTGAGTGCAGTAAGTCTAATCGCGTAGTAAGGAAATTTATCGACAATGAGATCAAGTCCAGTGATCCCTCCTCCTCGCGCCTTCATATTGCCATCAGAAATGTCTATCTTGTCCATTAAAAGAGATTTATGCTCTTCAAAAAATTCTTGAATTTGAGCTGAAGCACATTCATTATAAAAATAATAATGAGCTTCTTTTATTTCCCCTTTGACCACCGCTTTAAATCCTCCGCGATTATTCCAATATTTGGCAGCTCTACTTGCAGCGGCAACAACCGAGCTCTCTTCTGTCACCATCGGGATATGATAAACTTTGTCGTTAATTAAAAAATTAGGTGCAACACCGTAGGGAGTCACAAATTGTGAAAGAGTATTTTCTGATAATTTTGAATAAACTTTTTCTGGATTATAATTTGAATGATTCAAAGTTTTCCATGTTTCTTCTGAAGCATTAACTGCTTGCTTGAGTGCTGTTATTTTTTCATCCAGTGAATACTTAGAAAAACCTTCTATCATATTTCCTTGCCCACTAAATAATTTTTATAAAAAGCTAAAACTTCTTTTTGTGAATCGATATAATTATCTAAATCAGAGGCTCCACTTTGTGCCATTCGCAAATAAGGCATTGCTTGGCCAAAGATTTTTGTTCCTTTCAAAGGGAAAGCCAAATCATAGGCTTTAAGTAAGCTTCTAAGTCCTCCAGATAAAATAAGAACTTTATCTTTTGTGTACTCATCTGGAAGAGCATTCCACCAAGCACACATTTCTTCCATGTTATGTCCTAACTGCGTCAACTCATTATAAGGTGAAGCTAACTCATCTCTTCTTAATTTTTCAATTTTAGGAAAATTAGTGCCTCCATGTGAGCCAAGTTCAATGCCCACCAAAGGCAACTCACAAAGAGCTTTTAAGCTACTAGGCCCCATGCCCGATCCCACTTCTTTGACAATAAGAGGAATCTCCATCTTCGTTAAAAAAGTTTCCAATATTTTTATAGGGCTTTGCTCCCAACGATCTCCACTGATTTGCACATATTCTTGGATGGGATTGACATGAATAAATAAACCATCCCATCTCAATTTTGAGACAAGCTCTGCGAGTTTATTGAGATTATTATTTTTTACTAATTCACTCAGTTGAGCTATTCCCAAATTTCCCCAAAGGCAGGCATCATGTCCCATCAATTCTCTGAAATCAAAATCATTCAATTTCGCTTTGTCTTCAAGAAGCACTCTACATGAGCCAAGCGAAAAACCAATCTGAGCTTTGGCTGCAGCTTTAGCAAGGATAGCATTTAAATTCATTCCATCGGAAGTTCCTCCGGTCATGCTAGAGATCCAAAGAGGTGCGCTCAGTCTTTTTCCCGCCAGCTTAACATCTAAACTTTTAGAATGATTATGAGCAGTCATCATTGGCTCATAGGTCGTATTTTTTAGGTCAATTTTGCCCTTTTCTTGCCCCATGACTGCTAAATTTATATGTTCATTTTTACGACTTATTAATTCACTCATTACTTATGTGGCTCCAAACTTCTAAACGCTGGCATCACCGCTATGAATTCTGCTTTATGCCCTTCAAACATTTTTAATGCAGCCTGCACCTTACCCCGAAAAAGCACTTGATTGCTAGAGCATAAATCTAACCCTAAAAATATTTCATGACTTGGCATTATTTCGGCTATTTCTTTTAAAACACCCTCTAAATGATAGGGGGTATCCATAAAAATAGTTGTCAATTGAGAGTTTTTTAAAGCAGCATAGAATTGACTTTTTTCTGGATTTTTCTTCGGCACAAAACCTGCGAAAAAAAATTGTTTTGAATTGTAGCCCGATAATGCAAGCGCGAGAACAATTGAATTATCAAAAGGTGTTGAGGTGATGGTAATTTTAGCTTGATGACAAGCATCAACCAGAGATTCGCCCGGATCACAAAAAGCCGGAATACCACAATCGCTCATTAAATAAACATTCCTGCCTTTTTTCAACGATTCAATAATTTGGGGAATTGAGGATTTTTGATTGTGCTCATTATACAGTTCAAAAGTTTCAATAGCCTCCCTTGGTAGTCCCCATTTTAACCACCTTCTTCTCGCAACTTTATGGTCTTCCACTAAAATAATTTCTTTTTGATTAAAGGCATTTTGCAGAGATAAAATAGCCTCAGGATGAAGCATATAATCTTCTGAAATAGGAGTTGGGATAATGGTTAATTTACCTTGCAACATAATCACTCATGGGAACAAAAAATTCTGGTTGATGAAAATCAGGTGCATCAGTCGCTTTAAGTTTTATTCCAAAATACTCGCGATCAACTCCATCTCCTAAACAGGCGTGAATATTTCCATAATAATCATCCGCCTTTCCCTCGATGGGCCATTTAATGTGAACATGATTGTCTTCAACATGGTATACTGGAGGAATTCCAATCGGACAATAATTGATGGCTCTAGGCTTAATGGTGCCATACCAATAACAACAGTTATTAAAATCAACAATAAATTCTTCATAGTGAGATGATGATTTGTTTTGAAGGAATACCTCTACAACATTGCCATTCCATATGCCCCAATTTTTTTGCCATACCGAAGAAAAATGAGAGGAAAATGAAGCAAGTGATTTTGTGCTCTCCACCCAAATATCAAAAAAAAGGGTTTGATTTGCATAAGACGTTTCAAAAAAAACATCAAAGTTCTTGCATGTTGCCGAGCTATGGCGTACCAGTTGAAACATGGAAGATTTTTTTCTCATTTGTCCACCTAACTTTGAAAGTATTGCTCTCTGGGAAATCAGGCAAAGATACCAAGACATTGAGCCATCGTCTATAACATTGCACTATGGCGGCATTGAAATTAAAAGTATACCTCTCTCTCTTGGATTAAGTTTTAATATCACCCTGAAATCAATTAATAGAGTTCTTTTAAGGGTTGAACGTTTTAGTGCCAAAGATTTTCCTAAATTATTTAAAAAAACTTCGAAGCTTACTTGGCGAAAATATCTGGTTTCAAGTGATGTTACCTGTCATGCCACCTCAAAGATGTCGAGACTGATTCACTCAGATCGCATTGCCAGCACCGTAAAAGAAGGGATTGAAAAATCGCTACAAGCCCAAGCGCCTAAACAAGAACCTCCTTTTTGTGAACAGCAAGAGGTTTACATCCACTTTTATAAAGACGAATGTACGATAAGTATTGATACCTCAGGTGAACTTCTTTACAAAAAAAATCTTTTTCCTATAAAAAACACTGCTCCCATAAGAGAATCTATTTTATCGGGAATGCACCTTTTTATCATGAAAGAAAATGAAAAATGGCGAAACAAAACGCTTATTGATCCGATGTGTGGTTCAGGTGCAGTCCTTCTGAGTGCGAGAGATTTAAACGAGAATCATCCCCGAGATTTTTCTTTTAAAAAAAGAAAGGGCTTTGTTTTTGCCCCTGGAAAGCCCATAGAATTACCCTATTCGGATTTTGAAGGTTTTGATCAAGATCAAGAATTAATCGTAAAAGTAAAAAAGAGTACAAATCTTACTCTCTCTCAAAAAGATTTCTATCAACTAGAAATCAGAAAAAAAGAAAATAAAATTTTATTTTTCAATCCTCCCTATAATCTAAGATTAAAAACTGAAGTAGATGCAAAAGAAAACTTTAAAAAGATTGTGGATAAAGTGCAAAGTATGAACATACCCTTTTACTTCATCTACCCTACCTCCGATGCTCTCAAAGGTAGTAAACCAATTCTAACGACAACCCATGGCGGCTTAAAAATCGGTCTTTATTCTAATAATAGCTTTAGGTAGCACTCCCTTTATGGGCATTGCCTTATACATTTTATTTTCTAAATCGATGCATATTAAATCACTCGCCTGTAAATGAAACGTTTTGCCGTTAGGATTTTTTATCTCAAAACTCTGGGCAGTATCAATTTGATTTTCAATATGAATAATCATTCCCCATTCTTTTTCCACCCCAATCACTTGACCTTGGTAATACTGATCTTTTAAAAGATTCTTATTTTTAAGTTTAGGGAAAATAATATTTGATTTATTTGTATGAAAGTAACCCTTGAAAAAAGGATAAGGATAATCGCATTTCAATTTTTCGAGATCACTTTCATCCTTTGAAAAGGCAAATGAATAAATACGTTTAAGTAATTCTACATCTTGGATATGGCGACAATCAATTTTAATAGAATCAACCAAACTTAATTCATGTATTTGATCGAGTAAAAACATGTCTTTGGGATGAAACATAAAATGGCCGTGCCGATTCTCTAAAAGTCTAAAGCCACTATGAGGAGACTCTTCGCTTGTCGCCTGAGCGTGAATAATTTCTGAACCATCGTATTTTTGAAGT
>CAYQEW010000112.1:0-5637 GCA_964416605.1 uncultured Bacteriovoracaceae bacterium
TAAAGTGTAAACTATGCTGCTTGGCGTATTTGTTCACCATGTGCCTTACTATACATGCGTTTAAAACGCCCTGATTGCCTGTCTGCCACGATTGCCAGTTTGCCCAGTTGTTTGATGTTTAGTGTTTGTTGTTTAATGTTTAGTGTTTATCATTCATCAACTAAAGCGGCGATGACGAGATCACCACTGACATTGAGGGTGGTGCGACACATATCTAAAAAACGATCCACGCCTAAAATAATACCAATTGCCTGAGGCGGAACGCCAATGGAGCCCAAGAGAATCATAATGACGGGTAAAGAGCCTCCAGGCACTCCAGCGGTTCCGATACCTGCAAGGATGCAGGTTATAATCACTAGGAACTGAGAGGAGAGCGAAAGATCAACACCGTAGACTTGCGCTAAAAATAAAACGGTCACTCCTTCAAAAAGAGCGGTACCATTTTGATTGGCGGTAGCACCTACCGTGAGAACAAAACGCGAAACACGTGGACTTAAGTTAAGTTTGTGTTCTGCCGTTTCGAGAGCTTCAGGCAAAGTGGCATTGGACGATGCCGTAGAAAAAGCATACAGATAAACATCTTTGCATTTTTTAAAAAACTCAAAAGGATTAAGAGGAGTAAAAATTTTGAGAAGGATGGAGTAGACCACAAATTGTTGAATAAGCAGTCCCAAGACAACACAAAAAACATAGAAAAAAACCGAGGATAGAAAATGAGGCCCCAGCTTAAAACTAGTATTAAAGATAATGCTAAAGACAGCGAGTGGTGCGAGTTTTAAAGCGTATTCCACAATAATCATGGTTGTGCCGTATATATTTTCAAGGATAGGAATCAGCACTGGTTTTTTTTCGGGATTTTGTTTGTGATAACTCGCGTAGGCAATTCCAAAAATAAGAGTAAAGACCATGAGGGCAAGCATTTCGCCATTCATGGCATTCGCCGCCGCACTGACTGGATTAGAAGGCAGCATATCGAGCAAAGTGTTTTTAATCGATTTAGTTTGAGAAACACTCTCTTGAATTTTCATCACTTGAGTTTGATCGGCTTGTGAAAATAATTGTGCTAAATTGGCACCCACTCCTGGTTTGAAAAAATTCACGACGCCAACTCCGATAAGCACGGAGCAAGTAGAAGCGACAATGGTAAAAAAAATAGTTTTGCGCGCCACTCGTTTGAGATTATCGGTGGAAGCTAGTTCATAGACTCCTAAAATGAGAGCACAAAAAACCATGGGCACCACAATCATAAAAATAAGTTTTAAAAAAACTTGAGAAATGATTCCGAGAATATTTTCATTAATCCATACAAGAGCAGAGTTATCGTTCACCTGATGAAGAATAGTTCCCAGTACAATACCCAAAATAAGAGCGAGAAGAAGTTTAATATGTGTTTTCATGAAAAAACCATAGCAAAAAAAAGCTTAAATAAAAATAACTATTTAGCCGATAAATAAAGGGTGATTTATCGACTTCTTTTTATAGGTTTTTTGAGCCAAATACTTTGGGCGCAAACAGGCGGTTTACCTACCTATCAGGAGCTGGCGCAATTTATGCGAACGGGCACTCCTCCTACAAGTTGCGGGAATAACCAGAGTATACCAAGTGATGGCAGTTATTATGCCTATATTCCTAAAGATAATGCTGCTCTTCTAGAAAAATGTTTGCGAGAAAATTTTAAAACCTCTGCCTTTGAGTTACTGGTTAAAATTGTTTATTCATCGGCAAATGATGGAAAGATACAATCAGGAGCAACACAGGAAACATTACCTATTTCTCCTTTGGTGCAGACTCTTTTGACTCCCAAAAATCTTCCGACAATGCTTAGAGCTTTTACCAATAAAACTCCCTCGATGAATGATATCGAAGCTCTGACGAGCGAACTCAATAAGAATGCGATAAAGGGCTCAACAAATTTTCAGACGGATGATGTTTTAACTTTGATGGCAGCGCTTAATTTAAACAATAATGATTTTTATCAAAATTTGCCTGCAAGTTCCAAAGGAATCATTGAGAAGAATCTTCTCAATGGAGGATTTATCGGCATTGATATCGTTTCACAAATGGCAAGCGTCTATCTTGATGAGGTCATGAAAGGTGTAAGCGATGGGACTATTAACGTTGCAGAGGCGATTAAAGCGATTCCTTTAGATCGCATTAAGGGAGATGATATTTTTGCTAAAATTGATACCCTGAAACAACAAGTACAAGACACCATTAATGATTTTAAAAAAATATTTGAGCTTGGGAAAGGTGGAAATTTTAGCGGTTATTTAGATATTGCTAAACTTATTGTTGGAAAAGTTAATCCGAATACATATATTGCTTTGTGCGATTTTAATATTAAAGACCCTTTATCTAGCGTTAACATTATGTCCCAAGATGTTAATGGAAAAACTTATTACCCTTTAAAAAATGCGATGAATGTATCAACTGGCACAACCAGTACCGCCAATAATTTAAATCAGAGTTCTCCTTTGCCCTGCAATCAAGGTAAGATGCGCTATTACGATTTCATGGGAGATACGATTAAACCAGTTGCGGCAGTTGATGGACAACAGGTAAAACTCTTTAAAGAGATTATGGGAATAGATAGAGGAATCGATAAAAGTTTAACAGGTGAAGACTATGCCCAAATCGATTTATCCAGTCATAGCTGCAAGGTCATTAATAAAGAAAAAATCTCACTGGTTAAAGAGAACGATCAAAAATTATTTTTAGTCACCGGACTTACGCAAGGAAAAAATTATGTCATTATGGGCCACGTGATTGATCATTCAACCTCTCGAGTGAATGTGAAAGGCGATGAAAAGTATAAATTTGAAGTGGTGAATGGAATGGCGGTCAGACTTAATGATGAGCAAAATCGTTTTTCTTTATATCAAAGTTTGAATTTAAACAATATCGTTGAGTTTTATAGTAGCCCCAAAGTGAGACTCACTGCGGGAGTGGGACTGAAAGAAGAAATAATGGCGCAGCAAAATTTAAAAGGAGAGTTCCTTTTAAACGCCGATGTTTCATTGAAAGCTTTTTCACAACTTAATTTTAAGGAAGAAAATCATAGCCTCGTTATAAAAGTGGGCAGTGAGGTTATTCCACTTCCTCTTATGACCAAAGACGATGTCGACAAAATAAAGGACAGTAAAATTTGGGAGTCTCGCAAAATTGTTCCTCTTGTGAATGCCGATGGATCAATTCTTTACACCTATACAGATAAAAAATTTGATATTGAATCTTATTTACAAGGCGCGTCTTTAGGTAAGGCGGGAGGTTATGTTTCCACTGGCATGAAGGCAGACATTAAGTCCATCGGCCTAGGAGTCGGAGCAACTTACACCAAGGCTTTTAAGATGGGCGATCTGGTTTCTAATCCAGGTTTTATGGGGCAGCTTTCTTATAAAAAAGATTTTGATACCAAGGCAGGCGTAACCAATATGACTTTACAGGGCAACCTTGGTTACAACCCGCAAACGGAATTTAATAAATTTTATTTCGGCGCTTCAGCTCTTTTTAGTTGGAAAACAAAACCGCAGTCTAAAAAAATGCTAAAAACTTTTTAAAAAGTTAACCCTACACTCAATGCCAAAACAGTTTGATTATTTTTGTTACCAGATTTGCTTTGGAAAATGGCATCTTGAGCGAAAAGGCTTCTTGTTTCAAAGCGATAAAGAAGATTTTTAATGGGTTTGTAATCGAATCCGATTGAAGTACCCCAAGCTTTAAATGGGGCATTACTTTGAGTGTTGATGATAATTTGATGAGGATCGGAATAATACTCTCCTCTTACATTCAACGTCACATTCGGAGAAAGGTTAAAGCTATTAATAAAAGAAAAGCCATACCATTGATGAGTTTGTGATTGGGTGTCTTGGAATCCAAGATCAACTTGAGTCCAGCAAGTATAAAAATCAGAAACACTCGCTTTCATAATAAAATCATGAAAATGCCTGAATCCATTTTCGCGACCTATAAAATTATTATAAATAAAAGAAAGAGAGGAAGTAGGATTATAAGAAAGTTGCATCCCTACGGATTTAGAAGAATTATTTTCAGATATATTTTGCCAACCATTTAAGAGAAGAATTTGAGCACTCCACTGTTCATTGATTTTAATCTCATTGCGAATTCCTGCTTGATAATAGGGAGAGTAATCGGCAACCAGAGACCTTAAATAAGTGAGATTATCTTTGCTGATCCAGCTCTCCATGCCGATATGAGAAAGCATGATCCCCGCATCAATCCACCAGTTAGGAGTGACTTGATAGCCTACATATCCTTCTTGAATAAAGCGAGAAATACTGGCGCCACTATTACTTCCAATATTTGGTTCTGCTGCGTAATTGCTTTGTACCGATGTTCCGGTTTGTAAAGCGAAGCGGCTTCTAAGCCGATCATCGGTTATTTTAGCCTCAAGATAAGCGAGGTTAAGATTAAACTCATTATGGCGCACCGCTTGTGTCGTGTAATCTCGGTCTTGAGTCAATGGACGATTGAAATCATAAGCGTAGTAAGTGTCTACGAAACCACCGAGTTTTACTTCGGTGGCATGTATCATTTGGGCAGCAAACAAAATAATTAAAGAGATAAGAAAGTATTTTATTTTTTTATTTTTCATGTCGAGATTTTATTCAGCCTCACATAAAAAATATATAAAAAATAATTCAATCGTTAGTTTTTTTCTCTTTGATTTAAGGCTTCTTCAAGCTTATCAAAGGATCCTGTCCAACCTCCCATCATGCCTGTTTTAGCCTCATGAAATGTTTGACGCTCAATTTCACTAGCATCACCCTCTATTTCCCACTGAAGAGTCAGACGAGTTTCATGGGCGTCTTCTTGAGAAAATAAAAGGGTGGTGCGCATTTGATTGGGCCAAGTTGGCGCAAAAGAAGGTTTGATTAAAGTTCCTTCTTTGTCGCAAAAATTTTGCGTATACACGAGAAGATGAGGAGCTTGAATTGTTTGATATTTTACCATGCCATATAGGGTGACATCAGCAGAGTGGTTCATCACGTAATGTAAGCATCCCCCTTCTTCGATTATCGCTTGGATGGTTTCCATCGTTGATCCCGTGGGGCCCATCCACTGGGCAAAATGCTTAGGGTTGGTCCACATTTCAAATAAGCTTTCTTGAGAGGCTGCAAAGGAGCGATTAATAATAAACACATCTTTTTGTCTTTGAGTTTCTTCAATGTATTCTGCCAGACGATCCCAAGTTGAGTCACCATTTGCTTGTTTAATAAATTTTTTTATTTCCTGTGCTGCTTGCGCTGTTTCAAAAGCCATCGTCATATCAAGAATAGTTTTTCCTTCCCTTTCTTCAAAAGTTGCAGTCACTTGAAAAAGGGCTTTGCGATCAACACTTGCTCCATGGTCATAGACTAAGCGGGAGCAATCGACGACCTCATGGTAGGTGGTGATATTGGGATAATCGACACCATCAGGTCCATGCATGGTGTAAATCCATTGTCCACCAGGTTGCACCTTTTTACTTGAGGTAGTGAGCGTAAAGCCGCGCGGTCCCCACCATTTGTTTACATGTTCATTTTGGGTCCACATTTCCCAAACTAATTTTACTGGGGCATCTAAAACACGTAGAAGTCTTAATTCATTTTCTTTATGAGATTTAGACATCGCAAACTC
>CAYQEW010000113.1:0-5636 GCA_964416605.1 uncultured Bacteriovoracaceae bacterium
TTGATGATAAATTTCAGCAGTACCAATACGAACCCCTCCTGGATTGAGCGTTGCATCGGATCTCCCAAAAACTTTAACTGATCCATTTGGCTGAATTTCAATAAAATCCCCATGGCACCAAATGTTTTCAAACTTATGAAAATAAGCATCTTTTATTTTATCCTGATGCGGATCATTCAAAAAACCAAGAGGCATCGAAGGAAAAGGTTGCAAACAAACGAGTTCTCCTTTCTCTCCTATTAAACTTTTGCCATCATCTGAAAAAGCCGCAATATCCATCGCTAGGCCTGCCCCCTGAATAAACCCGCGTTCTACTTTTTTCATGGGATTGCCAAGCATGAAACAGCCTAGAATATCAGTTCCTCCAGAAATACTGGCAAGATGAACATCCTGTTTTATTTTTTCATACACAAAATCGAAATTTTCATCTAAGAGCGGAGAGCCTGTGCTTAAAAGAGTTTTGAGTTCAGGAAAAGAAAAATGATTATTATAACCAGCTAATTCAAGGGCTTTTAAAAACTTAGGACTCGTCCCCACAATATTAAAGCGAAGATCAGAAAGTTTCCCCATAAAATCAATGGCGCTTGGATAAGCAGGGCTTCCTTCATAAAGCCCCACAACGGAACCAAAAAAAAAAGACTACTCATCAACCAGTTCCACATCATCCATCCGCAAGTTGTGAAGAAAAAAATAGATTTTTCTTGTGTTAGATCACAGTGAAGAGCTAACTCCTTCACATGTTGCAATAGAGTTCCGCCCACGCTATGCACGATACACTTGGGCTTTCCCGTTGTTCCCGAGGAATACATAATATAAAGTGGCGAAGCAAAGGGAGTCTTGACAAAAAAAAGATCACTATCACTTACCTGTATATTTTCAAAGCGCACCGAGTTTTGCGACTCTAAAAAGATCTCATTCTTGAGAAAATTCACCTCAATAATATTTTGAATACTAGGAACTTGCTTCACAATTTCATAAATATTATTTCTTTGATCAAAAACTTTTCCATTATACATATAAGAAGATGCGCCAACTAAAACCTTCGGCTTGGATTGACTGAAGCGATCGACAACCCCTGGTACTCCAAAGTCACAACTCGTCGAAGTGAAAATTCCTCCAAGAGAAGTTGTGGCAAGCATTGTGATCAATGTTTCTAAAGTATTGGGCATGTAACAGGCAACAACATCGCCCACTGAAATAATTTCTTTTAAATAATTTTGTATTCTAGCAACTTCACTGCGAAGTTCCTTGTAAGTCATTTTTTGCTCAATCCCCGACTCATGAAAAAAATGACCCGCAACATCTTGATCTCTTCCTTTTTTAAGGAGATTTTCTGCAAAATTGAGTTTCATTTCAGGAAACCATGTGTACTCAAGAAAATAATTCACTTTGGGGCAATCAAGACTTCCGGTAAAATCAATTTCAAAATACGTTATGAGAGCCTGCCAAAATTTTTCTTTTTCCGAAATAGAAAAATGATAAAGCTCTTCATAAGATCTTAAGCCTAAATGCGCAATAAAATGTTCCATCACTTTCATGAGTTAAACGTTTCGCTTAATTTCAAGGTGAGCTCTTTTATACGCGCCGAATCTATCTTGGGAACTAAGGGTTCGACCTCTTTTTCTATTTTAAAACCATTTTCAAAAACTGTTTTCATATAGATTAATTCGCCTTGATAAATTTTATGAATTATTTCCTGATTGACATGAAAATAGCTTAAAATTTTCTCGCTTAAGTTTGGCAAAAAAGGATTAAGAAAAACCCCTACTGCAAGAGCATAGGTAACAGACCACGCTAAAACTTTTTGAGTTTGCTCCGTGTCCTCTTTAATAAGAGCCCATGGCGCTTTATCAGAAAAGAATAGATTGGCATTGTGCCCTAAACTCATGACTTCCGCTAAGCTATCTTTAATTTTAAACTCATTCATCAGCTCGTGAAATTTTAAAATATGTGAGTCTATTTTAGAGCATTCATTGGAATCCCAAAAACTCTCAAAATATCTTGAATGCAAACCTTCTGGGAAATTTTTCTGAATAAATTTAAAACAACGACTCATAAAGTTACCGATATTGTTGGCAAGCTCTCCATTAATGCGTTGTTCAAAACTCTCCCATTCAAAGTTAGAATCATTGTTTTCAGGAATAAGAGTCGTCAAATAATAGCGCATAAAATCACTACCGAATTCATTCACGGCTTCTTCTGAATCAACATACCAACCCTTTGACTTAGAAAACTGTTTCCCCGCTAAATTAACATATTGATTGGCAGGAAGTTGATCAACGGCGCGCACTCGCCCTGAAGCAAGACTCATCACTGGAAAAATAATGGCATGAAAAATGATATTATCTTTTCCAATAAAATGGGTTATTTCTGCTTTCGGATTTTGCCACCAATCTTTGAGATAATCCTCACTGGATTTTTTTTCAAGAAGAGCTTGCTTCGTGTTGCTGACATAGCCAATTGGCGCATCAAACCACACATAAAGTTTTTTATTTTTAGCTTCCTCTAAGGGAACATCAATTCCCCAATCTAAATCTCTAGTTATCGCCCGATTCACCATTTCTTTTTCGGAAAGTGAGTCAACAAAATTCTTGATCGCTTTTCGCCAATCTTGTTTTGTCTCAAACCACTCTCGGTATTCTTTATGAAATTTTGAGAGCATTAAATACCACTGGTCGACATCTTGAGTTTTAATATTGCGACTCGCACAAAATTTACAAACGGGATTGATAAGCTTTAAAGCATCTATCCACGTTCCGCAGCTTGGACATTCATCTCCCCTCGCCTCATTATAGCCACACACATAACAAGTTCCTTCCACATAACGATCGGGAAGATAATTATGACAATCCATGCATTGTAATTGTTGGTCTACTTTTTTCTCAATAAAGCCTTTGCTAAAAAGCTCTTTAAACCAAATAAGAACTTCTTCTTCATGATATTTGGCAGAAGTCTGTCCAAAATAATCGAAGTGAATTTGATAAAGATCAAATAATTGTTTATGAGAAAGATGCCATTCGTTGACATATTCCTGATAAGATTTTCCTGCCTTCTGGGCATTTTGCATAATGGCGACGCCATGTTCATCACTTCCGCAAATATGAAGCACACTCTTTTCTTGTAATTTGCGATGGCGGGTGTAAATATCGGCGGGCAAATACACCCCCGCGATATGACCAAAGTGCAAGGGCCCATTGGCGTAAGGAAGAGCTGACGTTATAAGATATTTTTTCATTCCAAATCCTTAATTCGTGAAACCACCAAGCGTCATTTTTACTGGATCAAGCGCATCATCGAGTTGCTCTCTTGTCAGACCACTCATTTCCAGAGCGACTTCTTTGAGAGAACGATTTTCGGCATAGGCTTTTTTGGCAATCTTAGCCGCCAAATCATAACCAATTAATGGGTTCAGCGCTGTCACTAAAATTGGATTTTTTTCTAATTTATCTGCGCAATTAGCCGTATTAATTTTGAGAATATCCACGGATTGCTTAGCAAAGTTTTCCGCAGCGTTGCCAAAAATTTCAATTGATTCATTTAAACATTGTGCCGTAACTGGAAGCATAACATTAAGCTCAAAATTGCCTGACTGAGCGGCAATCGAGATTGTGGCATCGTTGCCAATTACCTTTGCGCAAACCATCGCCAAAGATTCTTCAATAACTGGATTCACTTTTCCTGGCATGATAGAAGATCCCGGTTGCAATGCCGCAATATAAATTTCACTAATTCCTGAATGAGGGCCTGAATTCATCCAACGAAAATCATTGGCAATCTTTAAAAAACTCGTCGCACTGGTTTTAAGTGCAGCACTTAATTCAGCAGGAGCATCAATCGTTGATTGCGCCTCAAAATGATCTTTGGCTTCAATGAATTTTACTCCCGTTACTTCTGTCAAAGTTTGAGCAAAGAGCGCAGCAAACTTAGGATGGGTGTTAATGCCCGTTCCCACTGCTGTTCCGCCTTGTGGTAACTCGTGTAGATGATTTACTGAGTTTTGAATACGCTCCATCGCCGTTTCCACCTGACGAGCATAACCTCCAAAAACTTGTTTAAATGTAACAGGCATTGCATCCATAAGATGGGTCTTTCCTGTTTTAACAATATTTTTATACTCCTCTCCTTTGTTCAAAAGAGAGGATTTTAAATAATTGAGTTTTGGTAAAAGATGGTTTGCGACCATGAGATTTGAGGCAATGCGAATTGCCGTAGGAAAAACATCATTAGAACTTTGTCCGTAATTAACGTGATCATTGGGATGAATATGTAGGTCTTTATTTTTTTCTTTGGCAAGTTCATTCGCTCTTTTAGCGATCACTTCATTGGCATTCATATTCGATGAGGTGCCTGAGCCAGTTTGAAAAACATCTATCGGAAAATGGGCATTAAATTTTCCATCCATCACTTCTTGAGATGCCAAAACAATAAAATCATGAATGTCTGAACTAATAAGTCCTAATTTAAAATTGGCTTTGGCGGCACACAGTTTCACAAGTCCCATTGCTTTGATCATATGGGGATCGAGCCCTTTTCCACTTATGGGAAAATTTTCTACCGCACGTTGAGTTTGAGCTGAATAGTAAGCATCTGCGGGAACTTTTATTTCACCCATTGAGTCTTTTTCAATACGATAATTCATTATGTACTCCTTGGTTAAGTAATTGGTATAAAGTGGCTGATTATATGCCTACAAGGAGAAAATGTATAGAGACTAGAAGACGGTAAAGATTATAAAAAATCGCCTTGCAATAAAGGCGATTTTTGAAAATTAAAGATAAGTAAACTTACTGACCAAGTACTTGGTTCATAACTTTTTCAACAGAGACGTTTTCTGTTGCTTTAGGATTATTAGAATCCGTTCCAACAGTAACTATTGCAGTATTAGGGGTCTCTTTCATTTTAAATTTCATTGTGACATAAGCGATCTCAACTCCAATATTTAAATCAAGTCTTAGAATTCTTTCTAAATTAGGAATCGTAACTCCTCGACTATTAATAAGCCAAGAAGCATTCGGATAAGCCCCTACCAGAAAACCTAATCCCATTCCCACTTTTCCTCCTTGAAATTCACTTTTAAATATTGAAGCAATCGTTTTTCCTTCTAGACCTCTAAAAGGAAAACTCAAATCTTGAACTAATCCAACTCTGGCAACAATACCGGTCATAGTCATTAACATCGTTACGTTTTCAATATGTGTTTCTCTCGTCGAAAGATTTTCTTCATCATATTCACGAATATCGATTGAACCTAAATATTCAACACGATTTTTCAAAAATTCTGCATCAATATAACTACCCCAATCATCTATATCTGGAATTCGCCCACTGCCGACTTTGGTAACAGACTTCGCGTTAAAAGCAGCTTTTTCAATTTTCCACTCAGCTTGTACTAAAGAACATACAAATAGATTTAGACATAACAAAACAATAATTTTTTTCATAAGAACACTCCTTATCAGACATTTGACCTAAGCCACTTTTTAGATATAGGTCATTCTTAGCGATTTTAAAATCTTACTCTGTAAATTCTATAGACTCTTTATTTGTAATTTTTTTGACAGAATTTACGATTGTCTCAAGGCTTGCGATTTAGTAGTATGGCGCTGCTTTAACTTAAAAGAGGTAAAATGAAATCA
>CAYQEW010000114.1:0-5535 GCA_964416605.1 uncultured Bacteriovoracaceae bacterium
GAATTGCTGATTTAATTCCTGGTATTTCTGGTGGAACGATTGCATTTTTCTTTGGTATCTATAAAAAATTTATTACAGAGCTATCTCATATTAACTTAAAGTTAGTCACAGATTTTAAAAACCAAGTAAAAAAAATTGATATACTTTTTTTTATTTTTCTTGCAGGCGGAATTGGAACGACTATACTTTCACTCAGTCACTTATTTTCTTTTTTACTTAAAGAAAAAGCTTTTTCGACTTGGTCTTTTTTTACGGGCCTTATTTTCGCAGGTGTCATAAAGCTTAGTATTGATTATAAGATTTGGAAAAGAGATCGTTTTATTTATGCATTACTGGGAATAATTTTAGGATATCTAGTTTATGCTTTTGGCTTGGTCACCCTTCCTTTAGAAACACCGTATTTTATTTTATCGGGTATGCTCGGTATTTCCGCGATGATGCTTCCAGGTATTAGTGGCTCTTATGTATTACTTCTTTTGGGACATTATGCGAAAGTAATCTGGAGTGTTAAAGCGCTTAATCAGGAGGCATTTTCAATTTTACTTCCTTTAGCAAGTGGAATGATTTTAGGGGTTTTGTTTTTTGCAAAAGCCTTAAAAAATTTACTTTATCGTTTTGAAATACCGATGATGAGCTTAATGATTGGTTTTATTTGGGGTACTTCACCGAAGATTTTTCCTTTTCATTATGGTGAATTTTCTTATTGGGGAATTCTTTTTTTCTTTTTAGGTATTTCTATTATTTATCTACAAAAGAAATATAGTGCTTCAAAAAATCAAAGTGACTCATAGTTTTTAATTTGTTAAATTAGATTATTATCTTCATTGGACGGTTAGCTCAGCTGGATAGAGTAGTTGGCTTCGAACCAATTGGTCGGGGGTTCGAATCCCTCACCGTCCGCCATAAATCAGGGAATTCCATGAAATTTTTAATTGCTTTTGTTCTATTCGTTTCATTTTATTCTCAAGCGACATCTCTATACGACTTATCCTATACCTCGATTGAAGGTAAAACGATTTCAATGAGTGAGTATAAAGAAAAAGTAATCCTTATTGTGAATACCGCGTCTCGTTGTTTTTTTACCAAGCAATACGATGATTTAGAAAAACTATATCTGAAATATAAGGATAGAGGCTTTGTGGTTATTGGTTTTCCCAGTAATGATTTTGGAAATCAAGAGCCCGACACGAATAAAGAAATTAAAGAAAAATGTTCCCTGAAATATAATGTTACATTCCCGATGGCACAAAAAGTTGTAGTTACAGGAAAAGATAAGCATGAAATATTCAAATTTCTTTCAAATAAGAGAGAAATTCAATGGAATTTTGAGAAATTTCTTATTTCTCAAAAAGGTGAACTTATTGATAATTACTATTCTTTTCGCAATCCAAGTTCTACAAAAATTTCAAAAGCAATTGAAAAATTACTTAAGTGATTTTAAATAGCGCTTAAAAAAAGACATTGTTATTAAATGAACAATCGCTTGGGTATATTTATAAATAAACCAAGGAAGTCTGGGAATAAAATCATGAAGTGCGATAATAATATATTGATTATTCATAACACTTCTAAACTCTAAGCGTCCTCGTCCTTTAGATTTTGCAAGTAAGCCTCCCTTTACATAGTAAAGAAGGCGGTCTTCACTGCTTCTACTTTGAGAAAATTCCAAATGAAGTATTGGATTTTTAATTCCTAAAATATGAAAAAAACATTGATTATCCTCATTATGAACTTGAATAAAGGGAGTAAAAAATGATGGAAGCCAATTAAAATAGAGATTTGCTACTCGTATCGCACTCAACTGATGTGTGTTCTCAAAACGCTGAATGGATCTTACTTCATTTTCTTGCAATGAGCCAGTATAGGAAAATGCATTTGGTTTAGATGTATTCATTCTTCCTGCAAGAGAGAGAAGAATTGCTTGAGAATAATTTTTCCAATGATGATTTGAAAAAGGACTTTTCTTAGAATGAGTTACAACCATATTGGTTTTTAAAGACGAAACAAGAGGATAAACGAGATTTTTAGGAGCGCCAGTAATGAGTGACACCCATAGTTTTGATAAGCCTGGAGAGAAAAAAGGAATTGAAAAAAAGAGTCTTCTTTTTTTGAGAATGCTTGCGAGTTCTTGCATCATATTTTTGTAAGAAAGAGTTGTTGCGCCACCAATATCAAAATGGATTGGACCATGGCAGGGCAAATCGATACATGTTTCTAATGCATAGACCATATCGTCTATGGCTACTGGATTTGAAAGCGTTTTGGTCCAAGAGGGGCAGATCATAATGGGAAGTCGATCAACGAGATTATACATAATGGAGAAGGAAGAACCCATTGATCCTAGAATAATTCCAGCTCGAAGGGTTATCGTTGGAATTTGTGTTGCTGAAAGTGTTTGTTCAACTTCCAGACGACTTTTTAAGTGCTCACTTAATTCTAATTTTTCTGGAATAATTCCACTTAAATATATTATTTTTTTTATATTATTTTTTTGGCACGCTCGTGCAAAATTATCGGCAAGTATAAGATCATAGTCGGCAAAATTACCTTGAACGAGATGAGCGGAAGGAAGCATAGAGTGCACGAGATAAAAGGCTATGTCGCAGTCTTGCAGGGATTTTTCAGTGTCAAGAAGAGAGAATAGATCACACTCAATCCATTGTATATTGCTCGACTCAATGGAGCTTTTTTTTTGTCTACTCAGAGCGTTTAATTGATAATTCTTATTTGTTTGTAGCTTTTCGAGTAAGGCTTTGCCAACAAAGCCCGAAGCTCCCGCTATTGCAATTTTAATCATATAGACATTTAACATAAATTTAAGGTAATGAATATTTATGGAAGATGATAACTACATTTGTTTATGTATTGTAAGATCACAATTGGGATTTGATTTGCTCGTATCATACCTAGAAGGCAATGACGTGAAAGTATTTTCGGATAGGGCTCAGATACCTGAAAATCATTATTCAGGGGTTACTCCTGCGGGGTTAAAAGTCTTTATCTTAGAGGATCAGTTGCAAGAAGCAAAAGATTTACTTGCAAAATATTCACCTTAAATAAGAAGTAAATTTTCTAAGGAAAAGTTATTTTGTATTTTTTTAAAATGTAAGTTATCACAGAGATTGTTTTTATTCAGCGCATAAGCTGCTCCACAAAAGCCACTCCATACATCTCGTAAGCGCCACATATGTGAAGGATCTTGAGAGTTCAAGTTAGTCGGATCATAGAAAAAAGTTTTGATATTGCCATGAATATAGGAAAATTTATATGTTGTAATAAAAATAAGCGGAATCATCGCACTAATGCGGTCAGTATATCCTTTATTTTTTAGGTAGTGAGTTAGATAAGCTGCGCCATAGAAATAATAGCTATAATTATTAAATTCGAAAGAGTTTAAATGTGTTGGAAAAAGCAACTGAGTTTGCTTCTCGGGACTTTTAGAAATTAAAAAAATCATATTCAAAAATTCTTCATAGAGAGAAAGAAAATGTTCTGGATATTTATTAGTCTGCAAATACTCAATGGGCCAATAATTGGTCAAGTCTTGAATGAGAATCGAAAGAGTCTCAATTGTTTTATTTTGGGGATTTTTAATTCCATGTGTTTGGTAAAAATCGTAAGTAATAGTATATATATTCCAGTTGGGTGATGACTTTGTGGCAATTAATTGCTGGAGTAAAAGTTCCGTTAATTCTTCAGAGGCAATCTGTTTAAGTTTCTCAGGATAGAGAATACTCGTGATATGTTTATAGCTAATAACTTCTTGATGAATAAACGCAACAGAGTCTTCGACAGCCTTCTGACATTCTGTTCGTTCTTGTGCGTGAAAGACAAGTGAGCATTTTTGCTTGAGAAGAAAAGAGAGGAGAAATTGATCTATTTCTCCTCCTAAAAGACTAAATGAAAGTAGTAAACTACTTAACTTTAAAAGCTTTTTCAATGAGCTTCACCGCAGAGTTGTTGTAGTAGTTACTGTTATTTAATGCCGCAGAAACGGAAACAGTTATCTTTCCAGTCTCACTAAGACTGCCTAAAATCACGTTTGCGGATTGAGCGTTAATGGCTTTTGTGAAGGTACGAGAACTTGCTTTATCTCCTGAACCCCACCATGATTTTTCTTTTGTGATGGTTATAGTAAAGGTAATATTTCCATTATTTTTTGCCAAATCACTCCACAGAGCAGGATCGTTTAAAGTCGCATTTTGAAAATTATTAAGAGAGAGTTCTTTATTGGCAGTAATGCTCAGTTCAACAGGAATCCCCGAAAGTAAATCAGGTGAAGCCTTCTGACGTTTTCCACTCACCGTAATTTTGTTCCCTTGAGCATTAACACTTAAAGAATATAAGGGGCTATTTGAATTAAAGCTATCAGCTTTTGAGCAACCATGAACGACGCCCACGGAAATAGCTTCACCACTGAGAAGAAGAGCATCAAGTTTTAGATTAAAATCATAAGACTGGGTACTTTCGATAGTGGCAGGCAGATTGACTCTTTCAGAGCTTTTGCGATCAAATCTTTTTGCGCCATAAAACTTGCGCACAGTTTCAGCCATGCGAAACTTAAGGGCATTGGCAAAATGATTTTCGTCATTTTCAATGACGTTATTATAGAGATTTTCAAGACCTGAAATTCGATCACTCGCATCTCTCACCGCAGTCTCAAATTCACTCCAATTATGAGGGAATTTTTTATAACCATAGCCATAATTATCTGTAAATGCTCTATAATTAACCAAGATTTTAGCCGATTTCTCTCCAATCCCAGCGATCTCTTGAAGAAATTCCCAGCGAAGTTTATAGTTAGTTGTTGTCGTTGTCGGAGGTTCTACTTTTCCCGGTTCTGGATTTTTTTTTGGCACTGTTGTATTCAGTAATAAGAACACTTTTGTTGCCATCAAAGTTGAGGAGGTCTTTATTGAAGCTTCCTTGTTTGGCGATAACATCATCAAAAAGATTATTCATTCCTTGATACTTATTTTTAAGTTCAGCTTCCGCATTTTTAATGCCTTCTTTAAACTCTTCCCAGCTGCGCGGAACATCATGGTAAGGCTTTTTCGCAGAACCGTTGGGAGCATATCCCCAGAAAATATGTTCTTCTATGAAAATGTCAGATCGACCATTTCCAATTCCTCTGAGCTCTTCAATGATTTCTGCCTTTGATTTAGAGGCAGGAGTGGTTTTTCCGGGAGTCGTGGTTGTTGTTTGCTCAATGGGTGCATTGGCATAATCAACAAAGAAAGAAGAATTAACATAACTGTTGTAATCAAGAGTTTCGCAGTTTTGTTGAGAGTAGATGTCGTAGTAATTTGTTTTATAATACTCTTGGCGAGATTGCACAATGATGTTGTCTCTCGAATAAACGTCACCTTTTAGATCGTTGGCGGAAAAGGCAATACTCGCAGACCCAGAAACGCAAGCGCCCGTTTGGGTATCGCTACTTCCTGTAAAAACGGAACCCACATCTTGATACTGGCAATTCCTCTTTGGGGCGGCAGCTGTAAGCTGAGAAAAAATCAATAAAACAGTAAAAAAAAC
>CAYQEW010000115.1:0-5529 GCA_964416605.1 uncultured Bacteriovoracaceae bacterium
ATGGAATGGTGCAAGGACATGATAATATAAAAATGAGTACGTCGGTGATTGATTATGTCTTTAGAGACCTAGCTTGCCGCTATCTACAGCGTTATGATCTGGTTCATGTTAAGCCAGATGATTTGAAAGCCGATGCCATAACTGGAGAAAGAAGTGATGAAGATGAACCACTTCTTAATTTAATCGAGGAAGGTGAAGTTCACCACGCGGATGGTCGAGTGAGTGGGGTTGCTACTCAAAAAGTTTTTAGTAAAAGTGCTAATTCAGATATGATTTCAGCTCAAAAGAAAAGACAAGAAGCGAAGATTAAGGGCTATGAAGGAGATTCTTGTCCAGAGTGTCAATCATTTACTCTTGTTCGCAATGGCTCTTGTTTAAAATGTGATAGCTGTGGATCAACAACGGGTTGTTCTTAATTTTTCATAAAAAGGTTGCTACCCAAGTAGCAACCTTTTATAGTACCTTCCATGTCAATTCAAATAATAACACCCCAAGGCTTTGAGCCTGAAAATCATTTTTATCCCAAAGCACTTAATTCTCAGATGCATGCCGTCGTAGATTATTTTTTGAGTCTTACTCCAGAACGTATTATTGAGAGGTATACTCATCTTAATCCGGGAGTAGATAAAGCTTTTTTAGAATCAATTCTCAATTATAAAACAAAATATTTTTATTGGGGAGGAGCTGATTTATTTCACGTCACCACAGAAACGGGTGAGCGCAAAGTTATCGTGATTGAAACAAATTCGTGTCCTTCGGGGCAAAAATCAATGCCCATAATGCATTCATCGGATGAGTATCGAGGATATAAAAAACTGATTGAAGAATCCTTTGTTGTCGAAATGAAACAACGCAACCTTCCTTCAGGGAAAGTTGCCGTAGTCTATGATAAAAACTTTATGGAAGTGAGTGGTTATGCCCATGTTGTAGCGGACACAATCAATGAAGATATTTTTTTAGTTGATATCAATCATCACCAGTTGATAGTTTCAGAAGAGGGCCTACTGGGAATTACCATTGAAGATAAAGTTATTTTCTTTCGCGCTATTTTTAAATATATGACGCAAAAGCCTTGGTCTCACATTCCTTTAAGTTCAAAAACATTCGTTTTTAATGCGATGGTTGCTTGTCTTGCGGGAGGACGAAATAAGATGCTTGCAAGTAAGAGCTATGATTTTTTTAATGCGGAGATATTTCAGTCTGGTTTAAAAATTAATACTCCCGAAACGATTAGGGATGTCCACAAAATGGAAATACCTTTGTGGGTCAGCAAGTTTGGAGGATTTGCGGTTATCAAAAATCCTTACTCAAATGCGGGACAGGGTGTTTATACCATTACGAATAAGGATGAGTTAGATGCATTCATGGGGCTGGAGCATGAGTACGAAAAATTCATTGTCCAAAATTTAATAGGGCATCATGAGTGGAGCTCAATTGTTAACAATCAAAAATATTTTCATGTAGGAACTTTTCCTAATAAAAAAAATAACATCTATGTTTTTGATTTGCGCATGATGGTTTACTCAGGAATTAATGGATTTAGACCTTGTGCTATTTATGCCCGCAAGGCGAAGAGACCTTTAAAAAGCTCGATTGATGCAGACGATTGCAGTTGGGATGTTTTGGGAACAAATCTTTCTTATAAAGAAGGAGGTAATTGGACAACTGAAACAAAAAGATTACTTCTTATGGATCGCAAAGATTTTAATTACACAGGGCTTGGCGTGGACGATTTGATTGAATCCTACATACAGTCAGTCTTGTCAGTTATTGCCATTGATAAAATGGCTCAAAGACTTATGACGAATAAAAATAAATTTAGATTTAAATTATTCAAATCTCTCAACAGTGATGATGTTTTGATGAACGAAATCATCCGTGACCGGAAGTAATAAAATCCTCTTCTTCATTAATATATTTTTGGGCAGTTCCCAGAGAAGAAAAATAATCTTCTGAGATTTTGAGAATATCAGAAGATTGGCTCGTTTGCAGTAATGTCGTTCTGAAAGTTGAAGAGCCATTGAAGCCGCTAGAAAACCACGCGATTAATTTTCTGAGCTGTACTACTTGAGTTCGCTCAGATTCCGAAAAGCTTTGCATTAAATCGAAGAGACGATGGATGACAAAGATATAGTCGTTTGCAATAAAATATATGTCCTTATTTTCATTCATTGATTCCAAAAAAATAAAAGGGTTTCGCAGGCATCCTCTCGCAACCATAAATGCTGCGCAAGAAGTATTTTTAAATCTCTTTTTTATAATCAAATGATTGTGAAGATCACCATTTCCAATAATTGGTAACGGAGATTTTGCACTTACTTTTTCTATATAATCCCAGTTGGCTTTTCCTTCATATTGTTGTGCTCTGGTGCGCCCATGAATCGCAACCATATTAATTCCCTCATTAAAGGCAATTTTGACAATTTCATCGGCATTCATTTGATCGCTATCCCAACCAGTCCGAATCTTTATTGTGAGAGGGATTGCGCATTCTTTTTTTATTGTTTTTAAGAAAAGAGGCAGGGATTGCGTATCTTTTAAAAGAGCGGAGCCACCTCCCTTGGTAACGACCTTGCGAACGGGGCATCCCATATTAATATCAATGAAAGAAGGATTAAATTCTTGAGCTTTTCTGGCTGCTTGGGCCATTTGAGTTGCATCTTCGCCGAATAACTGAAGTCCCACATTTTTTTCAAGTGGATGAATCCGAAGCATATCTAAGGTTTTATCGTTTCCATGGTTGATACCGTGAGATGAAATAAGTTCACTTACCGTGCCTCCAGCTCCTAATTCCTGCATCAGGAGTCTAAAAGGCATATTGCAAATTCCAGCCATTGGAGCAAGAATCAGAGAATTTCTAAATGTGAGTTCACCTAACTTAACGGATTGCTGATTGCTTAATATAGAATGTATTTTATCTTTAACTTGAGCCATAAAACTTCTGGATTATAGAGAGTTTGACTCTTAGTAGCAATACGTCTTGTCATAATTTCATAATACGATTATCTTTTAGCCCATATTAAGGAGTTCTTATGTCATTTAGCCCTACCGAGTTAGTTGGATACCTTGCTTCCATATTACTTATGATTTCTTTTTCGATGAAAAATGTGAAAACTCTTCGCATTATCAATTCGTTTGGATGTCTTTGTTTTGTTGTGTATGGTTTTATGTTAGCCACTTCATGGCCCATTATTATTACCAATGCTTTTATTTTTGCCACGAACTTCTATTATCTTTTTCTGAAAAAGGATGCGTAAGCTATGTTTGATTTGTTGTCTGATAAAATTAGTGATTCGATCAAGGCCTTAAAGGGGCAATCTAAAATAACGGAAGCTAATATTGAGGATACCTTAAAAGATATTCGATCAGCTCTACTTGATGCTGATGTCAATTTTAAAGTTGTTAAAGAATTTATTGCCAAAGTAAAAGAAAAAGCTTTGGGAGATAAAGTTATTCGCGGAGTTAATCCAGGTGAACAGTTTATAAAAATTGTCCACGACGAATTGACTGAGCTTATGGGAGATAAGCATATCGAAATTAGTATCGATGAGTCTCCGAAAGCAATACTCATCGTCGGCTTGAATGGTGCAGGGAAAACGACATTTGTCGGAAAGCTCGCTCTTTATTTGCGCACAAAATTAAAAAAAGAAATCTATATTATTCCTGCGGATAATTTTAGGCCTGCAGCGAAAGACCAGTTGATAAAACATGCTAAAAACTTAGGCGTTGATTATTATGACTCCGATCTTTCCTTACTTCCTAAAGATATCGTTTTAGGCGGGATGAAAAAAGCCAAAGAGCTTGGTAAACATGTTGTGCTCATTGATACTGCGGGACGTTTGCAAGTAGATGAAGAATTAATGGAGCAACTTGCAGATGTTAAAAAGATACTGACCAATCCAGAAGTACTTTTAGTCGCCGATGCGATGACTGGCCAAGAATCGGTTAATGTCACTGAAGTATTTCAGCAAAAGATAGGACTTACAGGAGTGGTTCTTTCCAAAATGGATTCTGATGCAAGAGGGGGAGCGGCGCTCTCTATTCGTTTTGCAACAGGTCTTCCGATACGTTACTTTTCAACGGGAGAAAAACTAAAAGACCTCGATCCATTTCATCCTGATCGCCTTGCTAAAAGAATTCTCGACATGGGAGATGTTGTTTCTCTCGTTGAAAAGGCTCAGGCGGCGGTTGATGAAAAAGATGCCGAGAGTATGATGAAAAATCTTGAAAAGCGCATTTTCACAATTGATGATTTTATGAAGCAAATGAAGGCGATGAATCGCTTGGGCTCAATGGGAAGTATTCTTAAAATGATTCCAGGAATGGGATCTGCTATGAAAGATATTGGCGATTTATCCAAAGCCGAAAATGAAATGAAGACGATGCAAGTCATGATTGATTCGATGACTCTCAAGGAGCGTCGCAATAGAAAATTACTCAATGAAAAGTCTCGAGTCCAAAGAATTGCTCAAGGAAGTGGGCGAGCAGAAAATGAAGTGCAAGATTTCCTTAAAAAATTTGATCAGATGGCGCAAATGATGATTGGCATGATGGATATGATGCAGGGAGGCGGTGCGCCCGCAGGATTTAGGCAACAGGGTGGGGGGGCAAACCCTTTTGGACAAATGGGCAAAAAAGGGAATAAATCCCCTGGAAAAAGCCCTTTTGGGAAGAAATATTTTTAAGATGAAATTGTTATTTAATTCTTAAGTCGACATTCTCTTCTATTTCTATCGCGCATTTTAGTATATTAGAAAAGCCTTTGAATGGAACATCTAGATCTAAAGCGCGGTCTCCCGCTGAATTGACACAATTTTTAAAGCTTGTAGCTACCGAAGCCTCTCTAGATGCATAATAGGCTGCTAAATCAAGTGAGATTTGAGCTCTTTTACTATAGGCTTTCTGGTTAACTTCAACCTTGACTCCATCATTTGCAAAAACAGATAGGGGAGCCTGCAGAAAAAGAAGTGAAAGACTTGTCGATAAAAGTTGCGTTATTTTTAATTTCATATCCTTTCTCCTATGTTTCAAGATATCCAAGCTGTTTTAATAGCGAGGTTTATTCTTTTTAACAATAGAACTCTGTAAAAATGTAATACTTGAAAGTATGGTAAGAAGAGATAAATCTTTGGAAATTGTTCTTGTTAGTATTGGTTTACTCAAAAATATTTGACTAAAAGCTTTAAAGAGATTGACTTTAACGCTGTTTTCTTTTAATAATGATGGTTTAAGTAGTAAATATTTTTGGAGGATACTATGATTAAAATTCGTCTGGCTCGCGGTGGAAGAAAATTTAAGCCAGTTTTTACAATTGTTGCAGCAGATGCAAGATCACCAAGAGATGGTAGTTTTTTAGAAAGACTTGGACAATATGATCCACAAAATAACACACAACCACTTAATAACGTAAAAGCTGAAGCGATTACAGCTTGGATTGGTAAGGGAGCTCAATTAACTGATACAGTTAGCTCGCTTCTAAAAAAGCACAATATTAAAGTTTAATAAACAGGTAGGTAAGCAGTGAGTGAA
>CAYQEW010000116.1:0-5495 GCA_964416605.1 uncultured Bacteriovoracaceae bacterium
CGCGCATAGTTTCTATCAATAATAGTCGAAATAATTGAAGCGTAAGTAGAAGGTCTTCCCACTCCCTCTTTCTCTAATCTTTGAACAAGAGAGGCTTCTGTATAACGAGGGGGGGCTTTTGTCTCATGGGAAATCGTTTTTAAATCCTTCACATTGAGCACATCACCTTCTTTCATTTCAGGTAAAATAACTTCTCGATTATCAAGTGCTTGATTTGGATCATCTGCTCCTTCAACATAAACTCGCAAATATCCTGGAAAAATAATACGTGTTCCATTTGCTTGAAACTCGCAATCTCCCACTTCAATTTTTACCACCTGCGATGATTTAATAGCCTTACTCATTTGAGTGGCCATGGTGCGTTTCCAAATCAACTCGTACAATTGTTTTTCCTTTCCGGTAAACTCAATATCGTCGGGATGAACAAAGCGCTCTCCTGCTGGGCGAATCGCCTCATGCGCTTCTTGAGCTCCTTTAGCTTTTGATTGAAACTGTCTCGGCGTTTCCGATAAATACTCCTTTCCATAAAGAGCGAGAACTTCCTTTCTTGCTGCATCAATTGCCTGCGTTGAAAGATTCGGAGAGTCTGTTCTCATATAAGTTATAAGACCGCTCTCATAAAGTTTTTGAGCACATCTCATCGTATCTCTTGCGCTTAATCCCAGCTTGCGGTTTCCTTCCTGCTGTAATGTGGAAGTAATAAAAGGCATCATTGGTTGAGATTGAATTTCTTTATTTTGAATAGAAGTTACTTTCCAAGGAAGATTTTCAATTTCACTCCGAATTGCCATTGATTCCTTTTCATTTAGGACAAGAGCATCGTTATTTTTCTTTTCTCCTGTAATTGAATCAAAATCCTTACTGGCGATAAGTTTTTTGCCCTTTACAGCGATGAGCTGACTTTCAAAATCATCACTTTGCTTCTTGGGATAGAGCTGGGCTTTCAAATCCCAATAAACTGATTTTTTGAAATTGATTCTTTCATTTTCTCTTTCGACAATTAGCTTAAGTCCCGTTGACTGAACACGCCCTGCCGATAGGCCGTAAGCAATTTTTTTCCATAGAAGAGGACTTAAAGTATAGCCATAAAGTCTATCTAAAATACGGCGTGCTTCTTGGGCTCTCACTAAATTATCATTCACATCTCGACAATTTTCGAGAGCTTCAAAAATCGCTTTCTTTGTTATTTCATGAAAAACCATTCGCTTGACTGGAATTTTAGGTTTAAGTAATTCCAAAAGATGCCACGAAATACTTTCTCCTTCACGATCCTCATCGGTTGCGAGATAAAGAATAGAGGCACCCTTCATTTTATCTTTAAGGTCTTTGACTATTTTGGATTTTCCTTTGGGAACAATGTAAAGAGGATCAAAATCTTGCTCCACGTTAACACCCAGTTTAGCCCACTCATCTTTTTTATACTTAAGGGGAATATCAGCGGCAGATTGAGGTAAGTCTCGAACATGCCCCATACTAGATTCGATAATATATTCTTTCGGTAAAAACTTACGAATAGTTTTTGCCTTAGTTGGTGACTCCACAATGACTAAAAATTTGTCCATTTTATCTCCAGGTCCGATATACGAATTTTCTATGAATAAAAGTATCAATAGCTTACGTCAAGCCCAAAAGAATCATTAGTCATTTATATTAAAGTCTGATACTATGCGACAAAACATTATCCAAAACGAGAAAACCACTATGACAACCGCTAAGAAAGCCGCTAAAACAAAGAAAGACGAGAAAAAAATAAATAATTGGACTGACAAAATCTCTCAAGTGGCTCGCCCATCAAAAAGCTATTCTACGGCAACTCTCTTTAATCTCAATGATCTTATCGATCACCCCAGCTTTGGTGCTGGAGTCGTGACGAAACTTCAAGGTTCCGAGAGAATCGAAGTCACTTTTAGTGATGGGATTCGTTCTCTCGTCCACAATAAATAATAAGCCCGGGCTCTTTAAAATACAGAGCCCTTAATCTTTTTATTTTCTTATAGATACTATCTTAAAAAAAGTAATTCTAAATAACTTGGCAAGTTCCAAGTATCACTTGGTATCTGACACTCAATCTTATTGCAAATCGTCGCGATCTCTTCGCTTAAAGGAAGAAGTTCATTGCTTATTTTAAGAGCAAACGTTTGTTCATCAAGCTTTTTAACCGTTTCAAGGGTAGAATGAAGAGCTTCTTTTTTAGAAAATAAATCCTCCAAATTCTCACTTAAATTTTTGAGAAGAGCTTTTTCTAAAAACAAACTTCCTCCCAACTCTTTTTGTTTTAAAATAACATCACTCAGAAATGACTTGTATTGCAATGCGCTGGGAATAATATTGGTATCAATGATATTGCAAAGAGTTTCAAATTCAATTTCGCGATGCTTATTATATCTCTCCGTAAAGACATTAAAGTAAGTCGAAATTTCCGTCGTCGATAAAACACCTAGCTTGGAAAGATGCTCTGTATAACCTGCATTTTGCATTGCCAAAAGAACATCTGGAGTCGTTCTTAAATTACTCAGACCTCGCGCTTTAGCTTCATCTCGCCATGCTTGGCTATAACCATCTCCGTTGAAAACAACATTTCTAGCATGCGGATACCATTTTTGAATAATATTAAAAAGCGCTTCCTGAGTTGTCTTTCCCTCGCTGAGATCTTTCTCTACCATAAGATTCGTTTGTGCTACAACATCAGCAACAGCACTATTAAGGAAGCAAAGAGGAACACCTATTGAAGCAGATGAGCCAACGGCTCTAAACTCAAATTTATTTCCTGTGAACGCGAAAGGAGATGTTCTGTTGCGATCGGTATTGTCCTGTTGAATACTGATAATTTGAGAAGCTCCCAAATTAAGTTCTGATAAAATAACATCCGCCGACTCTTTCCCCGTTGAGATTTCCTCAATGATACGAGTTAAGGTACTTCCTAAGAAAACCGACATAATCGATGGCGGCGCTTCGTTCGCTCCCAAGCGATGATCATTGCTATGACTCGCAATAGAGACTCGCAGTGTTTCGCCGTGGCGAAAAATTGCTTCGAGCACCATGGCCACCACAGCAAGAAAGGTAAAGTTTTCATTGGGCTTTGAGCTGGGTTCTAGGAGATTAAGTCCTGTATCTGTTCCCATTGACCAGTTGATATGTTTTCCACTTCCATTCACTCCAACAAATGGCTTCTCATGAAGAAGACAAATAAAATCATGCCTTCTGGCGACACTTTGCAGTGTTGTCATTAAAACATGATTTTGGTCCGCAGCCGTATTGGCATCAGAAAAAATTGGAGCTATTTCAAATTGTCCTGGCGCAACCTCATTATGACGAGTTTTAGCCGGGATTCCCATTTTATAAAGCTCAATTTCTAAATCGCTCATAAAAGCTAATACACGCTCTTCAATATCTCCAAAATAATGATCCTCTAATTGTTGATTTCGAGGAGGAAGGGCTCCAAGGAGTGTTCTTCCGGTCATGACAAGGTCGGGCCGATTATAATAGTAGGCTTTATCAACAAGGAAATACTCTTGCTCACACCCTACATTGACATGAACTTTTTTAACATCTTTAAGTCCCACTAAATTGAGAAACTTCGTCATCTCTCTGTTGAGCGCATTAAGACTTCTTAGAAGTGGTGTCTTCACATCAAGAGCATTTCCAAAAAAAGATACGAAGGCTGTTGGAATATAAAGAATTTTACCCCCTCCACTTTCACGAATAAAAACCGGAGAAGAAAGATCCCAAGAAGTATAGCCTCGCGCCTCAAAAGTTTGACGAAAACCTCCATTGGGGAAACTCGATGCATCAGGCTCTCCAAAAAAAAGTTGTTTTGCTGAAAGCTCTTCAATCGGTTTACCATTATCAATTGAAATAAAGGAATCGTGTTTTTCTGCCGTTGCCCCAGTTAAAGGTTGAAACCAATGACAAAAATGAGTGACATCTTTTGCAAGAGCCCATTGCAAAAGGGCGTTGGCAAACTTCGTTCCCAAAGCTTTATCAATGGCCACTTCACCAGCCTGTATTTTTTTAAGTGTTTCTTTTTCACTTTCTGAGAGGTGTGCTGATTTTTCTAAGGAGAAAACATTTTCTGCAAAATAAGCACTCATAGGCTTTCTTTTGCCTTCTTTATCTAAAGGAAACATAACTTTATAAGGTTTTCTCGAAATAATTGCCTGAGTTGTTTTACTGTGTTTCATAATAAATTCTCCTTGCCCTTAAAAATAACGTAAAAAATACGGATTTAACATTTAATTTTTCAACAATAATCCGATACGTCCTCTATGAAGTTTCTTTTCGCAATCAGTTTTTTGATTGTCCTAAACTCCCCTTTAATGGGAGCTGATCTCAATTGTGAATTTCCTTCTGGACTTAAGACTAAAATTCACTCGTTTGAATCAATGACCATATCTCTTCTTGATTCTGAGAAACAAGAATGGAGAGATTTGAATGCTGATGTTTTTCTTCTTTATCATAAAAAAGATGGCTTTTATTATTTCAGAGATCACCTTCATACCCCTTCTCTCTTTGAGCTTAATAATGAAAGTGGTATCTTTTCTTGGAATAATGATAGCGTTGACCCCAAAGCATGGCTCAAAGGCTCTTTCGTGCGCTTTGGAAAATTAAAAAAAACTCTCACTTGGAGCAATAAACCTGGCTCACCAATTTCGGTGCAAGGTCTTCCTGATCATCCTGAAATTTTAGTCACGGCAGCTCTTTCCTGTCAGTATGTTGAATAACTCAACAATTCTTTATTTTTATGAGCATCCACTTCAAATTCCTGAGCACTACAAAAATATGATTTATGCTGATAAGTTCTGCCATAAATCTAGCAATTTTTGGCATTCTCGTTATCTTATCTCTCAAGTAATGCCCCATGCAAGCTTAGAGTTCTATCTTAAACCTCATTTATTTTCTTCTTCACTCAGTCACACAAAGAACGCCAGCATCTTTCTACCTTTTTCTTCAGGCATTGATATTGAGGCACTGGACAGAAAAACCCATCCGAAACTTCAAGATAAAATTGATTTGCAAAAAATCGTCAATAAATCTGCTCTTGAAATTTGGAATATCAAAGAAGCTTGCTACAAAGCACTTCAAAAGCAACCTTCAACTCTCAAGTCGATACACTTAAATAAAGATCATTTCCTATGTGAAGGTGAACAGGGCCTATTTAAACAGATTATTTTTCAAAATAAGTACTTGCTCTCAATTGCTTGCCTAGAAGATTTCAGCTATATTTTGGACGATCTTATTATCCAAACTATAACTTAGGAGTTTTTTATGCGTTTTTTTATTTTGGCACTCATTTCATTTCAGATTGCTCAAGCAAAAAACTGTCTTCTTACTCCCGACACAACAAAAACAAAACTGACATGGACGGCTTATAAAACACCTGAGAAAGTCGGCGTTGACGGAAGTTTCGATTCTATTTCTTACAAATTTTCAAACAAAGCAAATTCAATAGAAAAACTTATTGAGCAAACAACTTTTACTATTGCCACTGAGACAAC
>CAYQEW010000117.1:0-5406 GCA_964416605.1 uncultured Bacteriovoracaceae bacterium
TCTAACAGGCTTAAGTGCCATGGTGAATCAATCAATCAGTGGCACCGTAACAATTATCGATAGTCTCGGATCAACTTATAATCAAAGTCTTTCCATTCTTGTCATTGACTCATCTATCGTGGCCCCCAGCGCTTCTTTCACTGCTTCAGGCGTAGCCTCACTCGATACGCACACTCTTTCCACTGGAAGTGCTGTAGGCAGCGTACTTTTTTCTTCAAGTAACAGCACACTCTCTACCATTGCGCTTGCTTCCTTTGGAGATATTTTTGAAATTGTGGGAAACAATCTCGTTGTTAAATATCCTAATAATCTTACTCCTTATATCGGGCAAACAATTGCGGTCAATATTATTGGCGTTGATAGCGCAGGACATGCTTACTCCGCCATCATTAACTTTCCAGTGATTGATACAACTCCTGCGGTTATTGGCTGTTCTCTGAAAAATGAAACGAATGTAAACACAATTAAAAGTAATCTCTATGATTTGATTTCAAGTAAATTAAACAACAACGTAAAAGAAGTCGCGCTTTCTGTTTACCGAGCGATGCAAGCAAACTCTGGAATAAGCATGAACAACAGTGCTAGTGGTATTCTTTCTTCTCTTAAAATTTTTGACAATGCTTTTCTCTCTTCTGATCCCGCAATTTTAACTCAAGCAAGCGATGCCAAAACATTTGCTCAAGAAATAACAGATCGATTATTTTCTTCAATTATTCAAAACGGAACAAACCTCGGTTCTATCGTCAGTTTTCCTCTTCATAAAAATAATCTTTGTACTGCGGCAAGTGATTACGCGAATCAATTAAATGGAACAACTTCTAATCCTACTAATTATGTGCCTGATTGCTTATCCTATCTTGGGTCAGTGCAATTAAAAATCGATTACAGCCCCGCAACAAGTACCTATAAGCTCATGGCGGATTCATATAATATTTTAACCTTTAATATTGTGGATGGAATTCTTTCGGAATGTGCCCTAGAAAGTGATTTTAAATTTGAAGCTATTGCGGATGCAATTGTCGAAAGAATGATTGAAAAAGGAAATACTTTAGATGCAACAAATCTTACCGCGGCAGACATAAAAGGAGCTGCGAGACTTCATTTTGAAAGTTCTGATGACAATGATCATTCAAGCGTAACTGCAAGTGTTTTGGAGCGAATCTCCTCTCAAATCTCAAGTAATTTTAATGGTCGCATCGCCTATATCAATACTGACTCCATTTTAGTTTCCCATGAAGCTCAGGATTCAAGTTCAAAAATTGATATTGTCGCCAGTGCTGGAGATATGAGATTTAATGATGATGCAAACAATATTAATCCTTCTGATACTATCTTTATAAAAAATGCTACTGGCACACTCCATCTCGATAAAACTTCTGATTCTCTTAATTCTCTTAGTTTCAAATCCGATGATGGCTTTGAAGTTACTTCTATTAATCCTCTAACATCTGTGACAACATCTGACTTTAAAGTCGTGGGCTTTGGAGGAAATCCTTATCCCAAGATAGATATACAAGTATTAAGAGATAATGCTCCTAGCACTAATCAATTGGCAAATTTTAAAAACCTTGTTGTGAATGTCGATGCTTTCACTTCAACGAGTGTAGACTCCGTTGAAAATTCATCCTTTCAAATTGGCCTATCGAGATTCGCTGCTTCTAAAATACTCTATGACTCCAGTATTAATACTTACTCCGTTGTACAAGGAACTATCGATTCAAGTGGCATTATATCAAGTAATGTAAATACCCTCTTGCCGGATACTTCCATTGTGATGAGTGCGAGTAAAATGAATAATATGTCCGTAGAGATTTCTCCCACGGCAATGAATTTTACGGTCACTCCTCAAGTTGACTCTAGCTTCTTATACTCGATTGATACAGTACCATCGGGCAACTTTGCTTTTACGAGTGGAGTGACACAATCAGGAACGTTTAACTTTTAATCTCATTTTACCGATAGAACCACATGTATAAATTTTTAGGAATTTTACTTGTGGCTCTATCTATCCATGCACAAGAAAATTTAGAATGTAATCCCGATCAATTTCAAAATTCACCTATTGAACATATTGAAAATGATGTGAGCGCCATTCTTGCGAAGTCTCCAGAACTTCAGAAAGAAAAACTTAATAAACTCATTCAAATGGCTGAAAATAACTTCACTCATTTTTTAGAATACAAATCCTGTGAACCCTATAAAACACTCACTGATTTAAACAATGAAGAAAACTATAAAGAATTTAATAAATCGTGTATTAAGGTCGAAAATGAAATAGTGCAAAAAGTAAAGAATTCTGGTTGCGCTTTTTCTACTGCTTTTTGTTGGCGTTATGTTAAGTGCGCTCTCATGCAATCTGGCTTTGTTGATTACTATATAGAATCTGCCAATGCTCTTGATGTACAGAAAGAAAAAATTTTAGAAGCTAATGGCTTTAAAGATATTTTTGCAGAACAAAAATCAAGCATCACAAAAGATCAAATTCCTTATGGTGCCATTCTTGTCTATAAACATCGAGACCAACCAAATCATCCGGGCCATATTGAAATAAAAACAGCGTCGGGTTATATCAGTGACTTTCGCTCTCAAACTCCTATCGATGAAACCCTGAAAGGCGCGCGAGTGCTCGTTGGCGTGTATATTCCCTCAGAACTTAATTACCATGAGCTTCCTCCCAATCAACCAGCTCTTGCTAGGAATGAAGAATGAAAATAATACTCATACTTGTTTTATTCATGAGTTCATTTGTTTACGCCGACCATTTCGATGATCTCATCATTCAATTTGAAAAAGAATACTCGCAGAAAAACCCAGATACTTATCCCAGTATCGATAAATACTTTGATCTCGTTTACTCTCAAAAAGAAATCGAATTTCATAAGCGACTTATCAAAGTAAAGAAAAATGAAAGAATGATACAAGAATTAAAGAGACAAATGGAATTAGAAAAAAGACAACGGGTTCAAGGAAATGGATGAAGGAAAAACTTCACCCATTTATTTAATTTATTAGTTAGTGCAACCACTCTCTTTAAGTTGCGCAAAAAAGTCATTAAATTCCAATTCTTTCGCACCCAAATTCTTTTGCATGTGATTGATAACTTTATTGAGAGCTGCAATATCAGCTTTTAACGTTGCTATATCTTTTTTAACGTCATTTTGTTTTGTCATCAATTCTGAACAAACATCCGCGCTGTGAGCAAACGTTGAGGTAAAAGATAAAATAACTAAAAATGAAACAATAAAAAATTTCATAAAATACTCCTCTGATTTTTTATTAAAAATTATAGGTAAAAATAAACGATAGTGCACATGCTAAACCATTGTCAAACCTCCGTAGAGGCCTAAGAAGAAAACCCTGAGCTCTTTTTCCATGGGCCAGACTGCCATCTGCCCCAAATTTCATATTTTAAGCAAAGATGACATGCCTCAAAAAGTACACAATATCCTAAAGGTAAATCAACTTTTAAATAATTATAAGTCTTTGAAAATAACCAAAATTAATTTTTTTTATCAAAAGATCATAGAATACTTTGTGAGGGGTGTTCTATGAGAAAAATATTGATTGCTCTATTTCTTTTTTATTCTTTTTCTGTTTGCTGCTTAAACAACGACTCTATTAACTTAAACTCTACTATTGATGGTGCTTGTGATATCTCTTGGACTCCTCAGCCTATTGCGAGTTCTCTTGATCTCACAACAAGTCAGGTTGATCTTTATGTGACAGATTTAACTCTAGATCATAACACCACAGGAAGCTCTGTTTGGACGAACAAAATAAGTCTCGATTTTAATGACACAATGATGCACAGTAACAACGTGAATAATTTTGTTTTTTCTGGATTGAATTTTTTGGATGGGGTAGACGGTGGAGCCATGCCATTTGGTATAAACGACTTTTATGGAGAAAGTACTTGGACTGTCAAATTTCTCTTATCTTATACGGGAATCCCTACGCTCAACTTAGTGCAGGGAACTTATACGGCGCAATGGACAGCGACCTGTGCTATCGAAGCACTGTAAACTATCTTATTTGCCGTGCTTATCGTTATCTTTAGTATAAATAAATTTTTTAAGAATATAAAAAGCACAACATAAAACCACAATTAAAAACCATGTGGGCATCGTCCTTTGCGCTTCTGCTACGTCTTGGTATTTACCATTAGGAAATATAAAGTTTTGCTTACCTTCGATTGTTTTCATTCATTACCTCACTAAAGATTCAACTATAACCATTGTTGCATAAAGAATAGAAGAAAGTGGAATCGCTGCAATAAATTTAAGCCATCTCGTCTCTTCGTTTAGGTGCATGAAAAAATAAGCCACTAAAAAAGCTTTTCCAAAAGCCAGTCCTGTAAGAGCTGAAGCTTTGCCAAAACCATTATGCACAAAAGCAGGCACCGCTAATTCAATCGCCGTAAGAATTGCTAGAACCGCAAAAATAATCAAGTATTGTTTTTTATGACTTTGATGAGCGTGTGACATAATCACTCTCCTTTTCCTTTAAATGTTAATCTATGTCTATTCACAAGTAATCCTAAATCAATCATCATTTGATCTATCTGCACCTTCTCTAGGGAATAATATTTAAGCAGATTGCCCTCTTGATCTACCAGAGCTAGTTTTGAGCTATGGGCGATGTCCCAAATATTTTGTGCATTTTTTTCTTTGCCTTCCATGGGAACTTTAAAATGATTGACCAAAAGGTCCTTCATTTGTTCTTCGGGGCTTGTCACAAATTTCCAGACAAAAGGATTGGCTCCTAACTCGCGCGCTTTTTGAAATAAAACTTTAGGAGTATCTGTGACTGGATCAACGGTAAAACTCACGAGCGCCACATGATCACCAAGTCCTTTAATCCGTTTTTGAATACGCTGCAATTCCTTTAACGTCTCAAGACAAACTGTAGGACAGGTCGTGAAAAAAAAACTGGCGATATAAGGTTTGCCTTTTAAATCTTTTGAACCAAAGGGTTTATTATTTTCATCGAGCATTTCAAATTGTGGCAAAGTAAAAAGCACTGGCAAAGGCGCCGGTAATACCCGATTCATCGAGCGGTAAATAGGGTAAGAAAAGAAAAAAAGACAAAATAAAAACCAGTATCTTTTTTTAACAATTATTCTGTGAAAAAAATTAACTGGCTCAGTTGAAGCAAAACTCATTTCATTTTTTCCATCAATTCTTTGCGCTTAGAAGTGCCGTTCAGATCAATCAAAGAACGCACATAATAGGCCACTGCCCATAAATCACTTTCCTCAAGTGTCCCTTTCCAAGCAGGCATACCTGTTCCCGTAACTCCCGAAGCAATACGCTTATAAAGTTCCTCAACACTTTGAGCGGAACGCACTTGATGATAAGTAAAATCTGGTGGAGCAAATTGAGCTAAGCGATCTTTGCTATCAAAATA
>CAYQEW010000118.1:0-5395 GCA_964416605.1 uncultured Bacteriovoracaceae bacterium
CAACTGGGACTCACTTGGCAGTTGCGGGCGGAATGGAAAATATGAGTTTAGCTCCTCATTATATGTCTTTAAGACAGGGGCATAAATATGGGAATATTGATTTTAAAGATTCTATGCAAATGGATGGATTATGGGACTCTTTTACTGATCAATCGATGGGCCTCTGTGCTGAAAAATCAGCACAGGAATTTAAAATTAGTAGAGAAGAGCAAGATGCATTTGCGATCAATTCTTTTAAAAAATCTCAATTAGCTTGGGAGAAAAATTATTTTGAATCAGAAATCGAACCAGTCAAAATTCAAACTAAAGGATCTGAAATTCTGATAACGAAAGATGAGGGCCCCTTTAAAGCGGATTTTTCTAAAATTCCTCATTTAAAACCAGCCTTTAAAAAAGATGGAACAATCACCGCTGCTAATGCCAGTACTATTAATGATGGAGCATGCGCGCTTATTATTGCAAGTGAGAAATATGCTTCACAGGCCGAGTTTAAAATTCTTGGCTGGGCTCATTATGCACAATACTGCGAGGATTTTGCCAGTGCTCCAGTGGGGGCGATTGAAAAAAATCTCAGAGATTGTAAGTTAACGCTTAATCAAATTGATCTATTTGAAATAAATGAAGCTTTTGCATTAGTCCCTTTAATTGCTATGAAGCAATTAGGAATAGCACCAGAAAAAGTGAATATTTATGGCGGAGGAGTAAGCTTAGGGCATCCGATTGGAGCATCTGGCGCGAGGGTTGTTCTTACTCTTATGAATGCTTTAAAAAGAGAAAATAAAAAATTGGGACTTGCCACTCTTTGTATCGGAGGAGGTGAAGCCCTCTCTATCATAATAGAGAGACTTTAGTCTCTCTATTGGATAGGAGCTTTGAGGAAAGTAACTTCTAGATTTTCCCCGTCTCCATAAATGGCGCTACCATTTAATTTAATAAAATAACCCGTTTTAATATCAGTCCAAATCGTTGAAGGATTGTGATTGGTTGGCGAAGCAATGAGAACGTTCAGCGCAGATTGAAAGCCTATATACTCCCAACCATTCGTTGCATCTTGATTTATTGTATTGCCATTTTTACTTACTTTGATCGTCGACTCTTTGGGCTCTGTCGCTAAACGAATATAACCATAATATTTAGGCTCTTCAGGAGCTTGAACGAGAAGACAATCAGGAGTTGTGACATAAGCCGAAGGAGTTAGTGCTAGCGCAGCACCAGTATGAAGAATATCTGAAACATGTGCAGGATCAACAATATTTCCAGAAAAATTTGGCATATAACTATAATTACTTTGAGGAACAAGCGTTGATGAATTACTGCTGTCATCCAGAAAAAAAACATCTAGATTTGAAGGATTAACTTGTCCTGCAATAATTTTATTTTTTAACTCAGAGTCAATGGGCCAATAATGGTAAGTGAGATTTTCAGAAATAGGCTGAATACTTTTATTGATTTGACTAAAAAGAGTTGAAAAATCCCCAAGACATAAATCAAAACTATCTGGATTCACAACTCCCGAAAGTGCGGTATCTCCACTGAGCGCGTAAAGCTCTTTAGACATTCGAATATAATTACTTCCTCGAATATGCCCCACTTTACAGGCGGATGCTGCAACCACTGATAATAATCTAAATTGTTGACTGCCAATAGCCGCTTTTCTATTCAGTAAATCTTGTTTGCGCAAAGAAAAATTATGAGAATAGTAGTTTAAGCCATAACCCCCATCACTATCATCGCCATTGGAAATAACCACCGTGAGATCGTGGGTTCCAGGTCTGAAAAAACCTAATCCCCCTGATCCAGTCGGCGTGTGAAGAGTATTGAGAAGAGTATCAATTCTTCTAAACCCCAACTCATCAGCACCAACTGCGGAAGAACCAAACGTAAGATTATAAATTGAATTGAGTGAAGAAGGAGGGGAAAGAGGAGTACTTCCACTAGGAGCTCCTGAAAAATGGGGATAAGAAGAAAGGTTTTCACCCGTTGCAGGAGTCATTAAAGGAGCAACATAAATTCTATAATCAAAATCCTGAGAAATACTTTGAAGTGAATCAATAATGGCATTTTTAAGATCAGAGGTAATAAAATTAGTTGAAGTTGAGTTATCTATCAAAACGAGTATGTCAACTTGAGGATTGACACTTCCCTTAATCGCACATGATTTATAGATGAGAGTTTTGAGAGCATTGCTCTGAGAAGATGTAGCCGTCGCAGGTGTTGAAAAGCGTTGCTTAGTACAGCCCATCATTGCCAAGAATACAATAAATAAAATAAAACGACTCATAATTCATACCTTTTGAATGTCTCCCTAGCCTTATCGACATAAGAAGTGATTATCTTTACTAGAGAACTTGATTTGAAGGAGGTGTTGCATTATAAATGAGAAATGCAAAAAAAGACTGACCTAATCAAAGAAATAGAATTTCCGCCAAGAAAAGTTTGGTTTAAAACATACGGCTGTCAAATGAATTATCATGATAGCGAGCGCTTGGTATCACATTTAAAAAATCTTAATTTTGAAGAGACTGAAGAGCAAGATGAAGCAGATCTGATGATTTTTAATACTTGTGCAGTGAGAGATTTAGCAAATCAAAAGTTTTATTCCCATGTGGGAGAAACCAAGAGAATGAAGAAAGCTCGAGATGTTAAAATCGCGGTAGGGGGCTGTATTGCTCAGACGGAAGCGAAAGCACTTTTAGCCAAATACCCTCAGCTTGATTTTGCTTTTGGTACAGATGTTATTGATAATATTTCTGAAATGGTTTATCGCGCTTACTCGGGAGAAAAAGGTTTTTCTGTTACCTCTTGGGATAAGAGTGAGAACTACTCAATTGAAACAAAAATTTCCCACGATAGCCCTCAAGCCTTTATTAATATTATCAAAGGGTGTGATAAATTTTGCTCTTACTGCATTGTTCCTTTTACAAGGGGACGTGAAAAATCAAGAAAAATGCAAGAAATTGTGGAAGATGTACGAAAACTAGTTGAGTATCAGGGCATTCAAGAGGTCACTCTGCTGGGGCAGAATGTCAATTCTTTTGGCAAAGAAAACAATGAGTCTTTGGCAGAACTGATTCAAGAATTAGAAAAAATAAATGGGCTTTACCAAATTCGTTATACAACAAGTCATCCTTATGACGTGAGCGATGAGCTGATTGCGGTACATGGAAGTTCGAAAAAACTTGCCAATCATTTGCATCTACCGGTTCAATCAGGCTCCAACACGGTTCTTCAGCGAATGTTAAGAGAATACACCGTGGAGCATTATTTGGGTTTGCTTGAAAAGTTACGAAAAGCAAATCCCAATATTATTATTACATCAGATATTATTGCGGGCTTTCCGAATGAAACCCAGGAAGAACATCAAGACACTTTAAAGCTTCTCAGCCTTGCGCAATTTGATTTTATTTTTTCTTATTTTTTTTCAGCAAGACAGGGAACGAAAGCTTCTCGCATGGAAGATATTTTAACGGATGATCTAAGAGGAAAAAGACTTCGCGAAATACAAGATCATCAGCTTAAAATTCAAGCGGAGATAAGAAGGCAAATGATTGGTAACACTTTTCTTATGCTTGTTGAAGATGAGCATACCATGAAGGGAGTCGCTAAGTGGAAGGGGCGAACAAGTTGTAATCGCATCATTCATTTTTCGGGAGAGCCCGGTGTCAATTATAAACATCACTGGGTCGAAGTAGAGGTTACTGATTCGACGGCACTTTCTTCGCAGGGAATTTTAAAAAAACACATTGGTCGTGTTTTAGCGTGAAATATAGTTTTATCTTTTTATTTTTACTTTTTAGCTGTTCAAAACTCTCCTATCTCGTAGGGCAAGCTCAAGGACAGTTAAAAATTCAGTATGAAGGAATTGAAAACAAAAAGGTACTTGCAGACCCTCTGGTTGATTTAGCAGTAAAGAAAAAAATTAATTTAATTATTGATACTAAAAATTTTTTTTATCATTTCTTCAATCTTCCTCCTGCTAAGATCTACAATAAAACAACATTTCTTGAGCGAGAAGCGGTGAGCTATCTTGTTATTGCGTCTCCTGTTGATTTGATCGAAGCCAAGGAACATTGGTTTCCTTTTGTTGGTTCATTTCCTTATTTAGGTTTTTTTGATGAAAAAAGTGCGAAGGATTACGCGAAAAAATTACAAAAAGAAGGCCTTGTGACTTATATTCGACCGGTCTTTGCTTACTCAACTTTGGGGTATTTTGAAGATCGAATTCTTTCTAGCTTTTTTACCTTCACGGACTTAGAACTTGTCGATTTAATTTTTCACGAATTATTTCATACTATTTTTTTTCAAAAAGATGAGATTGATCTCAATGAAAATTTAGCAAGCTATTTTAGTCAAAAACTAGTCTCTCAATATTATAATTTTACATCGCAAGAAAAGATTCAATTTGAGCATAAAGTGAGCAAAAATAAAGATTTTTTTAAGAGACTTGTATCTGAAGTGAATATTTTGAAAGAAAGTTATGTGGACCGAAAACAAGATTCTACGCAAGTTATTTTAAAAAAATTTCTGACTTCTTTTTTGCCCAAGATGAAAGCACACTGCATTGAAAGCCAGATTGATGATTGCGATGAATTTGACACTTTTGAAAAATGGAACAATGCAAGATTTGCCGCGATTTTAACCTATGAAGAGTTTCAACCTAAAGTTGAAAATTGGCACCAATGTTTTGGAGATGATTTAATTAAATACTTTAATTTTTTACAAAAAACTTCTCAAAACTATCAACAAACATCTAAAGATATTTCTATTATTGATTTTATTGATCAAAAGGTAAAAAATGAAACATGTTTTTCTCATTGATCCTCTTTCTAAATTAAATATAAAGAAAGATTCATCTCTTTATATGGCAAGTACGTTAAAGAAAATGGGCCATAGCGTTTATTTAACTTTTGCAGATCAAATTTATTACAGATCAAAAATAACTCATTTAACGGTATTTGATTTTGATTACGAATTTCTTGATGATTATTATCTAAAAAAAATAGAAGTAACGCAAAAAACGACTCTTGCTTTTAATGAGATGATTCTACAAATGCGCCTTGATCCACCTTTTGATATGCATTATCTGCAAATTTTGTGGATGCTTGATTTATTTGAATCTCAAGGGATGCAGGTGAAAAATTCACCAAGAGGAATTCTTAGGTTCAGTGAAAAAATGACTATTGAGAGATTCCAGGCTCCCAGCATTCCAAGCTATTTTGGCTCGAATGCCCAGTCCTTTAAAGAGTCGGTGCTTGATTGGAAAGAGCAGGGATACGAAGATATTATTTTAAAGCCAGTGAATTTGTTTTCTGGTATTGGAGTAGAAAAATTAAGCATTGATACCGCAAATATTGAATCTTATTTTTCGCAAAAAGTGAGCACTTTGCAAGGCGCT
>CAYQEW010000119.1:0-5357 GCA_964416605.1 uncultured Bacteriovoracaceae bacterium
AGAAAAAAGTCAATGCGAGATAAGTCTTTAATCTTTAAAAATTGAAAAGCTCTCAAAGCATACTCTTGAATATTTTGAATTATTTCAGGAGTTAAATTTTGGGCGATGGTTTGGGTCGTTGTAGTACTTTCCTGTGAGTATTTTTCTTCATAGGAATAAAATTTATCAGAAGTTATTATTTCTCCAGGTAAGCTTATTTGTGTCTTATTCTGAAAAGTAAAGGCACTTACCTCTAACTCCCGAGCTTTTACTTTTTCTTCAATAATAATACTTTCGGAAAATTGAAAAGCATTTAAACATGCTTGTTTAAGATCTTTTAAATCATTTACAGGGTAGCAACCAACGGAAGAACCTTGGCTAGAGGCTTTTATAAAAACACCATTTTGTTGATACTGTTTATAAAATTCTTCGGCTTTGGAAAATTGATCCATATCGGTAAGAAAAATATAGGGCGTTACGGGAATTTGTAGTTTTTCTAACCAAAGCTTAGTGGTTATTTTGTTAAAACAATTTGTATGGGCTTCATGGTGAGACCCAAAGTAAGGAAGATTCATCAGAGAGAACATTCCTTGAATATGTCCCGTTTCCGCAGGGTAGCCATGCATATAGGGAATAACGTAATCGATATTCACAATAGAGTCGATACCTCGACGCTCAATGTCTTTAAAAATAAGAAGCTGTCCTTCAATATTGAGTTCACAGGCTACGCCTGATTCATGTCTCCATGTTTTGTCTTTTTCAATGGTAATTTGAATAGGACGATATTTAGGGGAATCCACCAAAAAGCTTCGAATAAAAGCACAGGAGGTGAGAGATATCTCATGTTCTGCTCCTCCACCTCCAGCGATCAAGAGAATATTTTTCATAAAAGGTCCCTAAGTTCTGCAGGTACTTTTTCCTGAGCGAGATCTGAAAAAATTTGCAAGGCTTCATTTAAAGCAACGGTTTTGCTTTCGGTTTCACCATATTTGCGAAGAGTGAGGGTGTTGTTCGTCATTTCTTGATCGCCAATAACGATCATAAATGGGATTTTATTTTTTTGAATCTCACGAGTCTTTTTTCCCATCGATTCATTGCGGTCATCCACTTTCACTTTTAAGTGATTTTTCTTTAAAAGGGCTTCAATCTTTTGAGCGTACTCAAGATGATTCTCATTGCGTACCGGCACAATATGAATTTGTTCAGGTGCTAACCAAAAAGGAAAAGCTCCTGCAACGTGCTCAATATAAACACCGATAAATCGTTCAAGAGATCCCAAGAGAGCTCGGTGAATAACCACCGGACGTTCTTTGTTCCCTTCTTTATTAGTAAAAGAGAGATCAAATCTTTCTGGCAACATGAAGTCGAGTTGAATCGTTCCAAGTTGATGATAGCGTTTAAGGGCGTCAGCAATTTCAATATCAATTTTAGGACCGTAAAATGCCCCGTCTCCTTCTTTTATCAGGTAAGTATGACCGCTTGTTTCCAGTGCTTGTTTTAAAGCATTTTCAGCAGAATCCCACACCTCATCGGAGCCAATTTTTTTCTCTGGTCTAGTCGATAAATTAATTTTTACATCGGTAAATCCAAAATGTTTATAACAAATAAAAAACATTTCCATGAGGCTTTTTATTTCATCTTGAATAAGTTCCATGGGAACAAAGATATGAGCATCATCTTGGCAGAAGGTGCGCACACGAGTCATGCCAGCGGTTACGCCAGATTTTTCATAGCGATGAAGTCGTCCAAAATCAGCAAAGCGCATAGGTAAATCACGATAGCTATAAGAATAGTGTTTAAACATCATCATGTGACAAGGGCAGTTCATCGGCTTTAAAGCAAATTCACGATTGTCTACATGGGTAAAGTACATATTTTCTTTGTAGTTTTCATAGTGGCCACTAGTATGCCATAGCTCTACATCGAGAACTTGTGGAGTGATGACTTCACTATAATTGTAATGGGAATAAAGTCTGCGGATAAAGCTGACGAGTTCATTGTATATATGCGTTCCTTTAGGCATGATAAAAGGACTAGCAGGAGCAACTTTATCAAAATGAAAAAGCTGAAGATCCACACCGAGTTTGCGATGATCTCTCTTTTTAGCTTCTTCAATAAAATGTAGATAGTTATTTAGTTCTTCCTTGGATTCAAAACAGGCAGCATAAACTCTTTGTAGAACTTGTTTTTCTTGATCACCTTTCCAGTAAGCTCCAGCGGTGTGAAGTAATTTAAAATGAGTTGGGAGTTCGCCGGTATGCTCAATATGAGGGCCTCGGCATAAATCAATAAATCGATTGTCGCCATGAGAGTAGTAAGAAATGATTTCATTTTCAGGAAGTTCATTGATAAGCTCAATTTTGAGATTTTGATTTTCCTTACTGAATAAAGAGATCGCTTCAGAGCGACTTACTTCGTGTCTTGTCACTTTTAGTTTCTCTTTTATAATTTCTTTCATTTTATTTTCAATGTTTTTAAGATCCGTCTCACTTAAATGAGTAGAAAGGTCGACATCATAATAAAATCCATATTCCAAAGTGGGACCCACTCCAAATTTAACATTTTCATTTGGAAAAAGTTCCTTTATGGCTTGCGCCATGACATGAGCAGTAGAGTGACGTAGTGTATCAAGATCAAATTTATTCATAGTGAAAATTCCCATTTTAATTAGAGTCTAAGCTTACTTCATTTTAGCTATCAAATAAATAACGCAATGCATTTTACAAACACTATATAAATTGATTAATCTAATCAAGTTAAGAGCCTGAGAAACTTTTAACTTTTATAGAGAGAGGCAAAATGGGAAGTTTTTTGAACGGTGATTCTTCACCTGCATCTGAAAAAGAAGTACAAAAAATGATGATGGCCAGCGCGACGATGGAAGTTGGGGACAATGATTTTCTCATTGATGAATTTTCCCAGTCAACCAGCGAAGCCCAAGGGCAAGCGTTTTACCGCTTAGCAAAAGTTTATTACGATAAATCCGATCTAGATTCAGCAGAAGATTATTTTGAACGCGCTCTTCAGTTGACAGAGTTTCCACGCAATATATTTGGTTCATTAAAAATTATAGGTTTTCTGATAAGAATTTCTTTTGAAAAGTTGGAGAACAATAAAGTTGCAGATTATATTAAGCAATCAGCACAGCTTTTAGATGACTACGCTAAAGAAGCGCCAACTTTAAATGCCGAATATTTTTATTACTATGGAATGAATCGCAGTTACCAAAAAGATTATGCGGATGCGATAAAGAGTTTTGATTTAGCTTTTAGAAAAACCCAAGAAGAAAATGAACCGGACTTGGGAACGAAAGTTCTTTTTGCTTATGCCAACAGTTTATTTCAGCAAAAGAATTATCAAAAAGCGTTGGAGGTTTTAGGACAACTTCATGACCTCCTTGAAATTATCAACAAAGAATTTTTGAAAGGTAGTTTGTATCTTTTGCGAGGTAATATTCTGGCAGAGATCAATGAGTATAAAGAAGCTCTCACTAATTATGAACTCGCTTTGAAAATGATGCGAGTGAAAAAAAGTTGGAACCTCTATTGTTATATACTTCTTGGAATGGGCAAAGTATCTAAGCGTTTAGGTGAATTTAGTAAGGCGATGGTCTTTTTTGACTTAGCTGGAAGCTCGATTGATAGTCAAAAGTTTAAACATTTATCTCAACTGATTAATCAACAAGTTGAGGATGTAAATGATTCAAGTGTTGATATCTATTTAGATAAGCATAATCGCTTGATTAACGAAAAAGATTTGGGCGTGATTGATTTTAAACATCGCTTTGTCTTACTTGAAATTTTATTTCTTTTGGCAAAACGTCCAGGTATTTTCTTTGATAAAGAAGCTTTAGCGCGAGAAATTTGGAAAGACGAGTACAATCCACTTATCCATGATAAACTTATTTACACAAGCGTGAGCCGTTTGAGAAAACTGATTGAGCCAAAAGCAAGTGAAAATAAATATATTGTGCGTGGCAAAGATGGTTATACTTTTAATCCAAGAATAAAAGCGAGATTTTGTGATGAGAAGCCAACACCTTCTTATGAGCAATTTGGATCCCTTGAATTTAGTACGCCTATTTAGCATAAGAATATTTTTTGCGATTTCTTTACTAGCCTTTAGTCTACAGATAAGGGCTAGTCAAAGTGATGCGCTGATCTTTTCAATTAATCAAAATCTTTTTAGTGAACAAAAAATTAAATCTTTGGCAGAGGCTATGGGATCTTTTTCGTGCGTTTACTCTTCGGCAAAGCTTTTTAAGCTTTACCCATTTCCCATGCTCACCTGGCAGAATTATAAAGATAAATCCCTCATTGATTTAAAAAATAATAAGATGCTTTTAGAAAAAGATTTTCTTCAATATTTAAAAAAATTAGCGTCTTTTTCAGAAATGCTTAAAAATGAGAAAGTAAATTTTTCCGCTAATTTATTTCCTGCCATTAAAAAATCAGCGACTCTTCATTCTTGCGATCAAAGGTCACTGATCAATGGTTCAGAGTTCGCAAATGATTTTAAAGAAATATTAAGATTAGAGATTTTTTTACTCGATACTAAAGAAGAGATTGTGAAAAGATATAATGGTGTTATTGATTCCAATAAAATTGAGGATGAATTTTGGAAAGAAGTAAATTCTTATATCGCTCATATGGAGTCAAAACTTGAATATATTCAATATTGGCAGTAAATCTCACGTCTTACTTTTAAAGCAAATTGTTGCGATTGATCTAGAATGTCTACCTAAAGACCATTGGACGTTTGAGCAATGGAATGAGTCTTTTACAACCTCGCACTATGATTTATTTTATCAAGCAAGCGAAGTTGACCTACAAAGCTTTGCTTTGTTTTCTTATGTTTCAGGCAATCAATATGTCGATCTGTTAAAGATTGGAACAAGGTTCATCGATCAGCGAAAAGGTCTGGCTCAGCGGCTTTTGGCGCAGGCTTTTAAAGAATATTCTCGCCAAAAAGTTGAGACTGTTATCCTTGAGGTTCGCTTAGACAATGAAAAAGCCATTCATTTTTATTCAAAGCTAGGCTTTCGAAAAGACACGCTTCTCAAGTCCTATTATTCTAATGGAGGAGATGGCCTGAGAATGCTGCGAGACCTGTCTAATTAAAATATAACTTAGGCTTGTCATTTTATTTCGAATTTGGTATTTGTGAGCATATCTATTGTTAGGATTTGTGCGAGGGTAGTTTTTTAACTGCCCTTTTTTTTTATGGAGACAAATGGAACTGATAAAAGAATACAAGGGAATGGAGAAAAAATTTTGGGATTTTTGCCACTCTCTTGCTTTAGAAAATAATCTTCAAGTTTATGATATCGAGTATTTAAGAGGCTCAACAACCTTACGTGTTTATATTATGAATCCCAA
>CAYQEW010000120.1:0-5291 GCA_964416605.1 uncultured Bacteriovoracaceae bacterium
TGAAAACCAACTAAATTAAAAGCAGAGCCCAATAAATTTTCTTTTCTAAGCTGTATTACTGCGTAGGGCCTAGTTCCATCAGGCGAAGCGAGTCCCATAGGCTTCATGCAAGAAAAACGAGCCGTCTCCTCACCTCTTTCTGCCATCAGATCAATTGGCAAACAAGCCTCAAAAAAATTTTCTTTTTCAAAATTATGAGCAGGGACTTTTTGCGCATTTCGCAGAAGCTCAATGAACGCAAAATATTGCTCTTTACTCAGTGGTACATTGAGATAATCAGCTGGTTTATCTTCATCAATATCTCTATATCTATCCTTGTAGTACATTTTTGAAGTATCAAGTGAATCGGCATCGACAACTGGAGCAATGGCATCATAAAAATAAAGATCATTCGGGGCTACTGTCTTTTTTATCCAATCGCCCAAACGATCATGAGTCAAAGGTCCCGTGGCAATGATCACTCGCCCACAGCCCAAACGATTCATGGTCTCAAGTGGATCAATAACTTCCTCGTGGGTAACCTTAATATTGGGATGGTTCAGAATTTTATCAGAAACCGCTCGAGAAAACAAAACTCGATCAACCGCCAAAGCATCTCCTGCGGGTACTCTACAATCGTAGGCAACATCTATGATCATTGAACCTAATCGCTGCATTTCTATTTTCAAGAGTCCATGAGCAGAGCTTGGTTGAGTCGATTTAAGTGAATTAGTACAAACAAGTTCTGCAAAATCATCTAGCTTTTGAGCAGGTGTTTTTTTTATTTTTTTTGACTCAACAAGAATAACCTCGCAGCCATTTTGAGCCAAAAGATAAGCGGCATCACAGCCCGCCAAGCCCGCACCAACAATCAGTATTTTTTTAGTTATTTTTTCAATCATATAGCCTATAATACTTTAAAAAAATTGATCATTAACTTTTTTAACCATCGTGTCAATGGAGTTTTCGTGAAGCTAGTACTGCATCAAACACATCATCAGATTGCTCATTTTGACGCTATTTTTAATAGTCTCGAAAAGCTGTTTTTAGAAGCAATAAAAATGAATCCTGAAGAACCTGAAATCCATCTTTTTCCGGAACTTTTTTTAACGGGCTACCCTTTGCAAGACCTATGTCTTGACGGTAGCTTCCAAGAAAAATATCAGGATCTTATTGCCAGAATTAATAACCTAAGCCTTAAGTTCCCTATAAATGACAAAATTCTTTTTTTAATGGGAGGCCTTGATTATCAAAATAACCTTATCCATAATTCGATTCTAACGCTTTCGCCAGGAAAAGAATTAGTTTCTATCTACGATAAAATGCTTCTACCTTCCTATGATATTTTTGACGAAAAAAAATATTTTAAAGAAGGGAAAAAAATTGGAACTATTCACTTTCATCATTTTCATTTAGCTCTCCTGATCTGTGAGGATATGTGGTTTTCTCCTCAGTTTCATGAACGAAATCCTGTTCAAGAATTATTTGAACTCCATCAAAAAGAAGAGCGATTCGATGCTATTCTTAATTTGAGTGCAAGCCCTTTTACAATCCCGAAAATATCTGAGCGTATGAGCCTTGCCAAAAGTATATCTAAACGGTTTGAATGTCCTCTTGCCTACTTAAATCGAGTAGGAGGTGAAGATGAAATCATTTTCGATGGAAATAGCTTTGTCCAAAATCAAGAAAAAACCCTCGCTCATGCCCAAGCGTTCAAAGAAGACACGCTCATTGTTTCATTAGAAAAAAATAACAAACCTCAAAGCAATCCTATTAATGCTATTCCACAAACATTTCAAACCGCTTCTTTTTTCAAATTTACCGATGAAGAAATGGATATGACAATTAAAGCTCTTTCTTTTGGACTCCAAGAATATGCATACAAGTCTGGATTTAATAAATTTGTTATTGCTCTCTCTGGTGGACTAGACTCTTCCGTGGTTCTCTCCCTCGTGAAACTCTCTCTCTCAAAAGAGCAAAGCGTTGAAGCCATTTTCATGCCAACTTCTTTTTCTAGCACCTTAAGTAGGGAGCTTTCTGAAAAACTCTGTCATAATTTAGGCGTAAAACTTTACCACTTCCCGATATCATTTTTACATAAAACCATTGGAAGTAATTTTTCACATATATTCAACTCACCTCTTGCTGGCCTAGCAGATGAAAATCTGCAAAGCCGCTTAAGAGGGCTATTACTTTATACAAGATCTAACCAAACATCTTCTCTCGTTATAAATACCTCCAATAAATCGGAGCTATCCGTAGGCTACTCAACTCTTTATGGTGATAGTGTCGGTGCCATTAGCTTACTGGGAGATCTTTATAAAACAGAAGTCTTTCAAATCGCAAAATATATCAATAAAAAATATAATAATCTTTTACCCGAAGAAATTATTTCAAGACCTCCTAGTGCTGAGCTAAGAGAGAATCAAAAAGATGAGGACTCCCTACCTCCTTACTCTCTTCTTGATCCTATTCTAGATGAAATTCTTACCCAAAGATCTTCGCTCAAAAATATCGTCGCCAAGGGCTATGAGCCTAAAATGGTAGAAAGAATATTTTCGCTCTATAAAAACGCTGAATTCAAAAGACAACAATTTTGCCCAATTATCAAAATAAAACCGAGGAGCTTTGGCTTTGGCTACCGTGTTCCAATCAGCAAAAACAATAACTTTTATTTTTAAACAAATAGGACTACTATACGGCTAAGACACACAAAGGGGAATCTTATGAAAAAAAATGCTTCTATTCTTTCAACTCTAAGTAAAGTAACAAGTGAAGTTGAGTCATTCATTCAAAATAATAAAATGAGTGATGTAAAACAAACGGTTGCGGATCTTATCCAAACAGCTAAAAAAGATATTAATGAACTTATGGATAAAGATTTAAAAATGGTAAAAAAGAAAATCCAAGATGAAACTAAAAATGTTGAAAAATTAGCTGAAACTATTTTCAACAAAGAGATTGGAAAAATTAAGGCATTTGTAAAAGAACATAAAACAGAACTAAATAGCCTTCAATCAACGATTGATAATATTATTGGCAAACAAACTGCTAAAAAAGTAACAAAAACTGCTACAAAAGTTGTTGCAAAAAAAGCGACTCCAACTAAAAAAGTAGTGGCTAAAACAACAAAAGCTCCGGCTAAAAAGAAAGTTGTTGCCAAAAAAACAGTTGTCGCAAAAAAGAAAAAATAATTTAGAAAAAATTTTATGAATAAGGCTGAAATTAAAAAATCTTAATTTCAGTCTTATATGGTTTCCAATTCCCATTCCACTGACAAATACTCGAATTTTGAATAGTCTTGTTCACCTCATTATAATCAATAAAAATAAAACTTCTTTTTTCAATCCCCAAATGTTTACCCGCATCAATTGAAGCAACTCGACTCCAAGTTCCAGAGTTAATATAAATCAACCCATCTCCAAAACGTCTCCATTGGGCAACATGAGTGTGTCCCATAACAATTAATTTTAAATCACTTCTTTCTTTAAAAATACGTTCTGCATTTGTTTCATAAAAAGGATAAAGTGAAATTTCTTTAATTAATTTCCAAGTTGTTTTATAATTTTGATTAATTTTTAAAAGCTTTTTATTATAGGTACTTAAGATATAGCTCAAGGTTCGCCAAAAAAGTTTAAAGAAAAAACCAGTATCATGAACTAGACACCATTTTAGATAAACTGAAATGGGCCGAATCTTATCAAAATAAGGACGTTCTCTTTTAAATTCTGGCATTAAAGTAACTAAAAATAAACTTCCCCAAGGTAAATTAATAATCTTTTCACCTTGGTATTCTATAATTTGTTTATTATTTGGAGGAAAATTATGTCGTTCAAAACGATGGCCGTGCTCAACCCGAATACAGTCTTTTTCATAGAAAAAAGAGAAATCAATATGAGCCTCTACAACTTCCCTAAATTTATTTTGAACATTTTCAAAATAAACCGGTTGATCATGATTACCAAATATATAAAAAATTTTTTTATTAGGCTTTCGAAGAAATAAACGCAAAGAATCAAAGAAAAGAGCATGACCACTAATGATCATTTCAAAAGATTTCAAAACCCATTCTTCGGTTAAGATAGTGGTATTTTTATCATCATGCTCAATATCGATAAGATTAAAAATATCACCATTTAAAATAAGATGGACTTCTTCATTATAATATTTATCGCTTGAATAATAATTTAAGAATTCGCTAAACTCTTCATCATGAAAGAAATCTTCAAAAATATTCATTCGACCATTTTCAAGAAAATGACCTTTGCCCAAATGAAGATCACTTACAACTAGTATTTTCATAAGTTATTCTAAATTACACATCGCTTAAAGCGCCCTTTAATTTCCTCATCACTGATTCAAGTTTTTGCTCTAATTTCTGATATTGTTCCTTCGCTTTTTGCTCCCCTTCTGTTGAATTTTCAATATCAAACTGCAACATATCAATTTTTCTTTTCAGATCCATTATAAGTCGGTCACGATTTTGTATCTGAATTTCAGAGTCTGCTTTGAGTAGTTCTAATTGGTTTTCTAATTCTTTTTCTCTTACTTGAATTTTCTTTAGCTCTCTTTGAATTTTCCTTTTTAACTCATCTGAATACTCATTGACGGAAAGATCACTACTCGGCTTCTGATCTTTTTTTTCTAATTCATTTTTTAAAGTTTCTATTTCTGCGATATAAGAAGATTTTATTTTTACAATATAATCTTCCTTTTTTTTCAATTCTTCTGATAAATAATGAATCTTGTCTTCAAGATTACTCACATTTAATGTTGATAAAACCATATCTTCCGTACTTATTTTTTCTTTAGGAGCAGGTATTAACGTTTCTTCTTTTGGAATAGGATCAAATTTAATATCATGAGACGAAAGATCTAATAAATTATAGTTATTTGCTTCTAGTACTAATGAGTCATGATCTTGAATTTCAAAAATATCATCGGTTAATTTAATTTCATCAAAAGAATGGTGCTCATTTTCCTGTAGCGGTATTTCTTGCAAAGGCTCAGGCTCCAACTCTTCAGACAAATCTAGATCTGGTGAAAGTTGAATCATATTTGTTTTTTGATCCTCTTCCTTTTCTGTTTTTATAAAGATTGATGTCTTGTCTAGAACCCTCGTTGCTCCCTCTAAATCACTTTTAGAAGAAATGTAATGAATCAACTGATCGATTTGTTCGGGGAGCTGAAACTTCTGGTAATGAGTCTTAGGAATCTCTTCCTTTGAATAATAAATAAGCATCTCTGACAATGGTGAAAAAACTAAAGATATCTTTAGAAAAGAATGCCATGTCTTTATAATTCACAATAAT
>CAYQEW010000121.1:0-5287 GCA_964416605.1 uncultured Bacteriovoracaceae bacterium
GCTCAGGCTTACTCTATGACAACTAATAATATTATGGAGCTTTCTGGGGCATTATATGGATTTATTGCTCTTAAAAATTACTTTGAGCAAAATAATTTTTCTTTTGAAGATAAAAAAATTTATTTAGTGACTGATTCTCAATATGTTCTAAAAGGCCTTAAGGAATGGGTCTTTTCTTGGGAGAAAAAGGGATGGAAAAAATCCGACGGCAAGGCTCCTGAGAATTTAGAATTATGGCAAGAGTTAAAAAAAGTAAAAGACCTTTGGCAAAAAATTGAGTTCGTTTGGGTCAAAGGACATTCGGGACATCCGCAAAATGAGTATTGTGATAAAAGAGCCAATGAAGTTCTTGATCTTTTGTAGCCTGTTTAGTTTTTCTCTTTGGTGTTGTGAGCTTAAAAAAGATTACGATTATATTTCTTTAGCGGGTTCGACAACGATGCTTTTGCAAGAAATGAACTTACTCAGTGATCCTGCTTTGAAGATCATTTCCAAATTTCATCCAATCTCAAAACCATTTAGAGGTGAAATTTTAAATGGCGGAATTTTCTTATCTAATAAGTTTTTAGAAAAATATAAAAATAAAATTATTTTTTTTGATCAAAGTTATGATTTAAGAAAAAATTTAAATAATCTTAAATATAAAAGACTCATAGAAGTTATAACGAGAAAAAAAAGCAGTATGGAAACAGCGCAAGAGTCGATTGCGCTCATCAGCCCTTATTTGATTTCCTGTGAGCTTGAAATAAAAAAAGTAAATGAGTATTTAGAAAAAGTGAAAAATCAAATAGTAGAATTACCTTTACTCAAAGGATCGTTCTTATTTTATTTAGGAGATGCCCAGCTGATTTCGGCGAAATCTTATTTAATGCTTAACGATGGGTGGATTTTGGACCTATTGAAAAGTAAGAAAATAATTTCTTACTCCTCTGGGCAAGCCTACGTTCTTCCATCGCAAAAAAAATTGCAAAATCTCAATAAACCTCTTTTCGAAATTGGACTCGTTGAAGGATTTAATCAAGGGCTTCGCTTGCAAAAAGACACTCGTTGGAATTTTGAATTTCCAGGAGTTTTAACTCCCGGAATCTCTCAAGTTAAAGCACTCGAATCTTTTCTAGGCTTTTATAAATTGCTTTACTAAATTTTTTGCCTCATTAAATTCGCGAGTGTTGATTGTTGCATTTGCTTTCAGGGGTTCATTAGCAACAAGTTCTGCAATTTGTTTAACTCGCTCAGTACTTGGCGGATGCGTGCTCATCGCATCTGCAATGAGTCCTAAGGAAGCTTGATTGCCATTTGCTTTCGCTTGATTTTCCATGTCGAGTAATTTGTTGTAAAAGCGTCCAACATGATCTTTATGATAAGAAGAGGCGACTGATGTGCGAAAGGAAATACGATCTGCTTCCATCTCATCTTCTCTGGAATGGGCCATGAATCCAAATTTTTGAATAAGAAGCCCACCTGCTCCACCTGCCGCAGCTCCGTAAAGGGCAATTCGCTGAAGACATGCTTTATCGTCTTTACGACAAATAAGTTTGCCTAGCCCAAAGCCTAAAGCTCCTCCAATTAATCCACCACCGAGGCCCCAAAGCAGAGAGCTTGATTGTGATTTTTTTTCTTGATCAATCCTTTCTGCTGTATGACGAGATTTTACGTGACCTATTTCATGCCCTAAAACACCAGCTAATTCAGCTTCAGAATCAGCCATTGCCAAAAGAGGAGCTGTGACAAAAACGGTTCCAGCGGGAAGGGCAAACGCATTGATCATGGGAGCTTGAACAAGAGTGAAATTATAGTGATAGGGATGTCCCTCATTGCCACTTCCTGCGGCAATTCTTCCTCCAACTTTATTGATATAGTTTTGAAGGCGACTGTCAGGGATTGCGGGATATTCTTTTTGCATCTGAGGAAGATACTCTTTGGTCATTTGCATTTCATCTTGAATCGTGAGTGATGTTGCTTGATTGTTCCCACCTTCATTATAGCGATTTTGTGGGACAGTTGCGCAGGAGGCAAGAAGAAGGGGAATTGATTGTAAAAATAATCTTCTTCCCGATTGAAAAGAAGTTAAGTAATCTAATTCAGATTTTAGTTGCTCAAGAGCTTGTTCTTTATCGATAATTTTTTGAGTCATAATCTCTCCATATTTTGATAGTGTATAGGAAATGAGTTATTGTGAAAATGTTAAAAATTCATCATACCGCCCATAATTATTTGGGCCAATGTCAAATAGATTTAGAGCTTCTAAGGGGAAAGCTTTATTTATTACAAGCACCTAATGGGGCAGGAAAAACGACGCTTTTAAAGCTTATGCAAAGCCTTCAATTAGAGGAAAGTTTCTTTAATCATCAAGGAAGCTTTGATGCATTGGAGCATTATCATATTGACGATATTCTTGATATCTTAAAGTTTCAGGATTTTAATAAAAACTTATTTGAAAGTTTATTGGTACTTGGAGATCTTCAAAAACAGCGTCACAAGAGTTTAGCAACTTATTCAGCTGGCCAAAAGCAGTGGCTTAAAAATATATTGAGTCTCAGTGTGATGAAACAAAATTATTTTTTTGATGAGCCGTTTAATTATTTAGACTATGAAAAATCAAGATTACTACTAAGTACAATTCAAGATTTTCTAAGTCAGGGAAAAATGTTTTTTATTGTTGATCATAATCCTTTTTATGATGATTCTGTTTATAAAAAACTTAAAATGACCCCAACAAACTCAGGAGTTATTTTAAGTGAGTGATATTTTAATAAGAGAAGTGTGCGTATTCTTTTCAGGTATTTTACTTTGTTGGAGTGGGACTCTTACTCAAGCTGTCTCGCAGAACTCTCTTGCTTCTCCCAGTACTTTGGGATTTGATGGACTTGCTGTTTTTTTTGTTCTGCTCGGAACTCTTTTTTATCCTTCGATGCCTCTTGTGTTAACTTATCTTCTTTTTTTCTTTTTTCTCTTGGGCTCAAGTTTATTTTTTTATCAAAAAAATAAAGAAATCCGTTTGCAGTCATTTATTTTAGCGGGACTTAGTTTTAACCTTTTTATGGGAGCTCTTTTTGCGTTATCTCAATTTTTTTATTTTGCTTATGGCAAAGATTTTCCTACTCAAGTTTGGTTTGGACAATTTCGTTTTGCAAAGTATACAGACTTAGCTGTTCTCATCGTTTCTTTTCTCTTAGGAATTTTTTCTATTGGCTATTTCATAAAATCCCTTAGCTATTTAAGTTTAGGCAAAAACTTTTCGAGTAATTTTGTCTATCGCCCCAACAAGGTAATTGTTCCCGCTTTATTGCTCGCATTATTTTTTACAAGTACCGTTGTTTTTCATTTCGGCGTTTTTTCTTTTTTGGGCCTAATTTTTCCTCATATATTGCGTTCTTTTTCTTGCTTTCGTCGAAGTTTAAAAAATGAGTTTATTTGGGGAGCTCCTTTAATGGGGGCAGTGCTTATTTTTTTTGATCTTCTCGTGTATCATTTTGATGTGCAAGGATCAGAGGTGCCAGTAGGGCTTATTTCTTCCATTTTGGGGGCACTTTTTCTTCTCTTTATCCTCTGGAAAAAAAATAAGACAAGTCTTGTAGAATAGAGTAAAAATTACTAAACTTACTGTAAATTTTAACAAAGGAATAAATTGTGAAAACTGTTTTGTTTGCGTTAATCGCTTTATTTTTAGCTTCATGTAGCCAAAAACCATCAGATGTGAAACTTAAGACAGAAGAGGATAAAATTTTCTACTCGATGGGACACATGCTTGGAAAAAATCTTGAAAAATTAGAGCTTAGTGATTCTGAATTAGCTGCTCTTTATAAAGGATTAAGTCAAGCTTCAAAAGGTGCTGCTTCAGAAGTAGATGTTCAAGAATTTCAACCAAAAATTCAAGAGCTTTTCAGAAATAGAATTGCAAAATCTTCTGAAAAAGAAGTGAAAAAAGGTAAAGACTTTTTAGAAAATTTTAAAAAAGAAGCTGGCGTTGTAACAACTGCTTCAGGTCTTGCTTACAAAGTAATCACTCCGGGAACAGGCGCAACTCCAAAAGCTGATGACACTGTTGAAGTTCATTACCATGGAACACTTCTCGATGGAACTGTTTTTGATTCATCTGTTGAGCGTGGTCAAAAAATCACTTTCCCTCTTAACCGCGTTATCAAAGGTTGGACAGAAGGTCTTCAATTAATGAAAGAAGGCGGAAAAACTAAGTTTGTTATTCCTGCTGAACTTGCTTACGGTGATACAGGTGCTCCTCCGAAAATTCCAGGTGGCGCAACTCTTATTTTTGAAGTTGAGTTATTTAAAATTGTAAAAGCTGATGCGAAGCCAGAAGCTGCTCCTGCAAAAAAATAGTTTTTATATAAAAGTCATTTTATACACGAAAAAGCCTCTCGAAAGAGAGGCTTTTTTAATTGGCGTTTTTTAAATAAATAGAACAGGGCTCGTTGAACTCTTTCGCTTGATCACTGGTACCTTCAGCAAAAGCACGAGCGTAAATTGAGCTTAATTCTGAAGTCATACTACAATTCTTGAAAGAGAGCGCAGCATCACCTTCTTTATCACCAAGATAAACTTGACAATAGTTTTTGCGATTGAGTCTTATTTTCATTGCTTCTGCAATTGACTCTGCACCATCTCTATAGCCAATGGTATGAGCAAGTTCGTTACAGTCGATCGCATAGCTAGAAATGGTTGTCATCAGAAAGCCTAAAACAATAAGTTTTTTCATAGATTAAATCCTTGGTTTTTTTTATTTGATTATACGATTTAAAAATTTTATTTGTTTTATCTTTTGAGGCGCTGTGAAAAAATTTCAGAGGGTGTATTGAAATGAGTCAGTCAAAAGCGCAGATTGCTCTGCGCTTTGTGAATAAAAAAAGATGATTTATTCTTCGACAACATTGCCATTTGGATCAAGGATTCCTGCTCCGAATATACTGTCTGCTTTTGCAAACCAACAGTTAGGTCTTCCGCCAACTGGTTGTCCTTGACACGTTCCAGGATTCGCAGCTGTTTGTGATACATCAGTGTGGGCTGATTGCGTACAAGTCGCTCCTGCGAGGTAAGTATCTAGGCGACATTGTGCCTCAGGGTGGCCATGATTAGTAAAGATCCATGTCGTCGACTTATCAGGGGTATCAAAACTTGGTGTCGTTGATTTTCTTAAGCTTGCAAGAAGTTTGGCAAGAGCTTGTCCCGCTAAACCATTTCTCACGCAAAGAGAGTATTCATTACTTGCTTTAAAACAAGCAGCCTTTTTAATATGCTCATCTAGCCATTCAGGAGCCATAAACTTACTTTT
>CAYQEW010000122.1:0-5190 GCA_964416605.1 uncultured Bacteriovoracaceae bacterium
ATGTTTTCATAAAGATCATTTTCGCCAGAAGAGATAAATATTTTGACACCTTTTATATGATACTCTTTGTCATTTATTTTTTGAGCAGTAGTCCTCGCAGCTCCTACATCAGAGCCTGCACCAGGCTCCGTGAGACACATCGAGCCTCCCCATTTGCCTTCAACAATTGAGGGAATATACCTTTCTTTTAATTCATCACTCGCTTTCATTCTCAGAACATTGAGAACACCTTTTGTGAGAGAAGGATACATACTCCAAGCCGCATTCGCTCCGGTGATCATTGAAATACACGCAAAGTGAATGAGTTCAGGAACAGGTGTTCCTCCGATTTCCTCTGGTAAACCTAGCGCAAACCAACCATTGTCATAATAGGCTTTGTGTGGGGCTTTAAGAGATTTCGGAGTTGTGACAATTCCATCTTTTAGAATAACTCCTTCCTCATCAGAGGTCTGTCTTGTTGGATAAATATCGCTTGCCACAAACTTTGCATGCTCTCTGATAATATCAGCATATTCCACACTGGAGAGTTTGAAAGACTCAAATAGATTAAACTCAATATCCCTTAAATCAATATGGTATTTGCTCATAGAAAAATCCTTGTTCTTAAGTTATAAAATTGGCTTTATTGTAAATAAAAAAGCCTCGACTAGCGAGGCTTCTTTCAAGGATTAATCTTAGATTTTTATTTATTCTTGGATCAGCGCCATAAATTGTCTAGTATTCTGAGGCATATAATTGCTGATAAACTCGATTGGGTTAAGATAGTAAGGAAGATCCTTGCTCACTACGAAGACCTCTCCATTTGATTTACTAATATAAAAAACATTCACAATTCCAAAGCCTGGAAGTTGCTTAGTGCCCGAAGTTACTCTTGGAACATAAGAACCTGTATTGGCAAAGATCGCGTCTAATTTAGTCTTTGTTGCACTACTCGATCCTTTGAGACTTCCTTTATTAAATCTCACTTGGCTAAGTAAATCAGCTCCATTCATATTAATATTGAATAATTGATCCCAAATTTTAGCTTTATAATCATTGATCACAACACTGCTCGGAGTCACAATATACTCTCTAATCGTGCGATGATTGGCAAAATCATAAGGAATGGGTTGATAGACTACTGCACTAAATTTTTTGGTGCCCAATGCCGCTGACTCTGTCGTGTATTTGGCGTTAAAATCAGCCTTGAGCTGATCAAAAGAAATAACTGAGTTATTGGTATTAATGGCATTGCTGTTTTGTCCATTATTGTAATAACTTTGTCCGTTGCTACAACCATAGTATGGATCACAGGTTTGGGTGTTACGCCTACTTCCGCAACTTGCCACTAAAAAAACTAAACTAAACAAAGAACCTAATTTAACTAAAGATTTCATAGAATCTCCTCTGTTTACTTTTTCGGGAGATTCTAGAAAAAACTTTAATGATGACTTAATTTTGAATCAAAGCCTGATAGTGATAGGCACCTTGAGGTTGCATTGAGTTACCACTTTGATCAATTGGATTTAAATAATAAGGAAGATCTTTACTGACAACGATGCTCTCTCCATTGCTCTTGCTAATAACAAATGCATTCACTAGCCCAAATCCTGGAATTTGTTTTGTAACAACACTTACTCTTGGTTTATAAGAACCACTTGAAGTAAAAATACGATCAATGATTGAACGATCGGCATTTCTTGTGCTTATCAAACCACCTTTCATAAATTTTAACTGGCTCATTAAATCATAACCATTTAGCGTAAAATTAAGTCTATCGAGCCCCGCAAAAGAATTATAATCTTTTATGACAACGCCACTTGGACTCACTTCAAATTCTCGAATCACTCTTCCACTAAAGCCCCCCGAAATTGTATTTTTAAATTGATTCACAACAATTGCGGTGTATTTTAGACTTCCTAAATTCGCCGACTCTTGAGAGTATTTAGCCTCAAAATCAGCTTTAAGTTGATCAAAGGAAACAAGTGAATTATTCATATTGATCGCATTCATGTTTTGCCCATTTGCGTAGTAATTCTGGCCATTCATGCAGCCGTAATAGGCGTCACAAGTTTGGGTATTGCGCCTACTGCCGCAACTTGTCGCCAAAAAGAGGATACATCCCAGTGTAAAAATAGATTTCATATAGATCTCCTTAACTCAATATATAGCACTTATGATGCCAATTTTTGCTGTCCATTTTTTGGACTAAACTCTTGAATATATGCTCAAATAATGCGATAGATGCGTATACACTTTAGACACCTGTCCAAGGATTAGACATGAATCTCGCAAGCATGATTGATCACACTGCCCTAAAACCTGAAACGACGGAAGCTCAAATTAAACAACTTTGTGAAGAAGCGATTCAAAATCATTTTGCCGCAGTTTGTGTCAACCCTTGCTACGTGCCCTTGGCCGCTTCCCTTTTAAAGGATCATACCTCTAAAGTATGCACTGTTGTAGGCTTTCCGCTCGGTGCCAACCCCACTAAAATAAAACTCGCAGAAACTTTATGGTGTATCGAAAATGGTGCCCAAGAAATAGACATGGTGGTCAATATTGGCGCCATCAAATCAGAAAATTGGAATATCGTGATTGCCGATATTTCTAAGATTGCCCTTGCCTGCAAAGATCACAATGTTCTGATCAAAGTCATCCTGGAAACAGGACTTCTGACTGATTCAGAAATTGTTGATACCTGCGAAATATGCAAAGAAGTGGGGGTTGATTTTGTCAAAACCTCTACAGGCTTTACACCCGTTGGAGCAACTGCTCATGCGATCAAACTTATGCGCCAAACCGTTGGTGAAGGCATTCATATAAAAGCTTCTGGTGGTATTCGCGACCAGAAAACCGCCCTAGAGATGATTGAAGCGGGAGCAAACCGCATTGGTTGCAGTGCGAGTTTAGCGATTATAGGCGGTCGCTGACAAAGAAATTTGCTTAGCGATTTCACGATTAAACAGATCAACTAAATTTTGATCAAAAAGAATACCTTTAAAACCTTTTTCCTTTCCTTTTTCACCCAAGAGAGTTGTTACGATACCAATAACTTTATTTCCATCAATCAACGGAGACCCTGAAGCGCCATTCAAATAAGTATTTTGCAATTGAAAAATGGAATATTTTTTTTTGTATAACTCTGAATACTGAGGCTCAACATGAAAACCTTTAGCAATATAAAACGCAAGGCTTTCTTCACCGTAATTGTCAAAACTATAAAAAATAGGGAACAAGGAACTTCCTGAGTCTCGAACTCCTAGACTTAAATTCTCTTTAGGCAAAATGAAGCTCTCATGAAGCACTAAAAGTACTGGTTCATCAAAAAGCTGTGGACCTAAACCATTGCCAAATAGACGCAATCTACTTTCAAAGCCACTAAAACTAGTTTTTGACTTAACCCCTGTTTTATTGGGGGTGTTCAGTGCTTCATTAAGCGTTTTAGCACCTAATGCAAATTGAATTGTATCCAATTCTTTAATATTGCCAGAATGATCCATCAGGCAATGAAGGGCTGTTAAAACGATATTGGGTGCCAGAAGTGTCCCCGTACAACGATCATAGAATCCAATTTCTTCAGTCGATGGAGAATAAATAATTCCCACTTTATAATCAATGGCCCAAATATTAAAAGACAATATCAGAACTAAAAAGAGTAAAACTTTTCTCATATTATGTATTATCTCAAAATAAGGGAGAAAAAAAAGTTAATAAAAAGAGAGGATGAATTTTTTACAGAACTGTCCTACCTTTTTACAGGTAGGACAAAAATGGCGAATTTATTTACTTAAGGATATTTTTAAAAGCTCAACTTTTTGATCGTTACTTAATTCTGAAGCAATAATTTTCTTATTGAAACATTCTTGGTTAAGAACTTTTGTTTTCCGCAAACCTTTTTCAGTAACCGTTGCTCCGGTCACAATCGTTGCCACGCCTCTTCCTTTTAATATGGAAGCACAGTTTAACTCAATGCCATCTTTAATCGCGGCTTTATCTTCTTTAAGAGTAATTCTCACTTTATCATCGACAGATGAAGCTTTATCTCCTTTAAATGAAGTATTTTTAAATTCGTCACTTAGAGAGTCTACCAATTCTATTTTTATAGCCTTTTCTAAATTTCTAGAATTAAGATCCTTTAAAAGATCTTCTGATTTTCTTCCATCGGTTTCAATAACAATAACTTTGGTAATTTCTTCTTTTTCTCCAGCTTTTTTCGCAACTTGTTTTGATGCCATTTTTATAAACATCAGCAGATTGCACCGTGATTTTAGAGTTGGCAACAAGTGATACATCTTTATTTAAATCGAAGTTGAAATATTTACCATTTTTAGCGTATTCTTTTTTACAATCAGCATAAACAGCTTGTAATTGACTGACACCTTTATCATCTTTTTTCTCTAATTCAATACAACTATTTTGTTTAAAAAGATCTTTTAAAACAGCGATTCCTTCAACTTCATCCAGGGCTCCCGCATCTTTAAAACAAAGAGGTTGAACTCCAAGATAGTCATATTTATCCTCTAAACAAGCATCATAAATACCCTGCGCTATTTTTTCAAAATTATCATCTTTTTTATCCTTGATAATATCCTCTGGTTTTAACTGCTCATGAGAAGAATCTAAAAGGATCATTGGGCTTGTTGATATAATTTGTAAGCGTCCAGAAAGAGCCATTCCTTGGCTTGTAAGCAATTTAGAGTAATCAGGAAGTTGTAAAGAAGCAGCGGCGGGCTGTGCCACAACCCCACCTTGAGCTTTCGCTAATTGTGCTAAAATTGACTCCATGCTAAATCCACTGGATTGAGGCTGCGCAGTGCTTGGTTGTGTCGCAGCAAGAAGCGATTGCAAGCACGCCAACTGAGCACAAGCAGAACTCGCGGCATTACTTGCCACACTTGGTGATGTAAAACTTGTTGGCAAAACGATAAAGCGAGATTCTTCCGTTGTGGTCGAAGTCGTGGTAGTTTGCCCCAGCTTATCTGATTTTTTGTCTGCAAGATAATTCTTGATCACCGTGTCATAGGCATTTTTAAACGATTCCGAACTCGCTGGAGCTAGGTTCGTTGTTGTAATAATTGTTTCTTGTTTTCCTTTTGAATCAATGCCTGCACTTTTAGCACTGCTATTGGTTGTTTCAAGTTGATCTTGAGTCTTAATTTCTTCTTTTTTCTCTTCTTTTTTTGATTTTGATTTATCTTCTAGTACTAA
>CAYQEW010000123.1:0-5125 GCA_964416605.1 uncultured Bacteriovoracaceae bacterium
CACTTTTTCCATTTTACTTTTGCCGGTGTACTGTGCCAAAGGCAGCACTAAGCCTTCGCAAAAACAAATGAGATAAACAAAACAGACCACAGAAGTCCCGTAAAAAATTATTGCTCAGCCAAAATTAAATCAATAGCTGTAATATTGACTTTAAAATCAGACATCAGTTGGCTCATCATTACCTCTAACTTCTGATCAGAATCAGAAGCTGATAACTGCCATTCATAATAAGTTTCAGTTATTCTTGAAAATGCATCAAAAGCAAAGACTGTACTCGTAAAAGCCCCTATAAATCTGCTCACCCCTTTCGTTTTGGCGGAACAAACACCAAAGACCACCGCAAAAAAAATGTCTGTGGGGAGCATCGCACAATCCTTGGCAATTCTCAGAAATGATTTTGTATCAGATAATTTCTTTTCCTCTAATATTACTTTTAATTTTGTTTCGCCTTTAATGAGTTTTTCTCTCCATTCTTTTAACTGTTCAGTCGTCAAATTTTTTTCTTCCAAATTATGTTTCATCTCGATTACCCTTTCATTAAAATTATCCTGCGCATAGACTGTGCTATGAAAAAGTATTAATCCCATAAAAAATAAACTCAACAGTTTCATAATTAGCTCCTCGATATAAAAAGATTGTTCCAAAAAAATTATTTTTTTCTTTAACATTTAAAAAGAATTCATTTTAGTTTTCATTATTGCTTAATTCTGAATAAAATAAAATGAATTATTATGCATCGTGTAAAAAGGAAATGGTCGAAAGGGAGGCTATATCATTTTTGTTTGTGCCTGTGTTTAATGTTTTTTGTTTATTGTTTGTGAGAATGTAGATCGTGCCCAGTCTTGCTTATAGGCAGAAGCCTTCACAAAAACAAAGAAAGCAATTTTATTCTATTAACCTGGGCTTATTCAAAGAAGTTAGAACGATTATGCAGCTCTATCCCAAGCAAACAAAAACGATAACCAGAACGGCTAACATGATCAAAGCTCTCTTAGTTTAATTACTGAGCGAATGCACATAAACATCATATTGTTCAATATGATAGTTGTTGTCCGCGCGCACCACAATAACTTTACTAAATTCTTCTTCGATCGATTCAAGCATCATTGTATCCTTATTCGAAAGATAGGAACTCACTTCGGGATGAGCAAAAACCGAAATTTTACTTGCATCAGTCTTTTTGGCCATCTTGGCGAGCTCTCGCATAATCTCGAATCCGACGGTTTCAGCAGATTTTACCCTGCCTGTTCCTTCACAATAAGGACAAGCTTCACACATAACTCGAACCAAGGTATCCCTGGTTCTTTTGCGAGTCATTTCAACCAGTCCTAAACCTGAAATAGGCATGACGTTGGTTTTAGATCTATCTTTTTTAAGGGCTTCCAAAAGCGTGTTAAATACTTGCTCCCGGTGCTCAATTTTTTCCATATCAATAAAATCAATAATAATAATCCCTCCGCAATTGCGAAGTCTTAATTGATAAGCAATTTCTTTAACTGCTTCTAAATTTGTTTTTAAAATAGTTTCTTCTGGAGTTTTTTTACCCACAAACTTTCCAGTATTGACGTCAATACTCACCAGAGCTTCGGTTTGATCGACGTTAATAGAGCCTCCTGATTTTAAAAAAACTTGGTTGCTCAAAGCTCTCTCTATTTCAATATCAATTCCATAATGTTCAAAGAGTGGAATTTCATTTTCATAAAGCTTAATTCTTCCCTTCATATTCGGAAGATAACGCAAAACGAACTTATCTACCTGTTTAAGAGTAGGTTTATCGTCTACCACGATTGAATCGACATCTTCATCGGTAATATCTCTTAGCGCACGCTGTAGAAAATTTAAATCTTGATGAATAAGAACCGGTGCTTTCTTGCCTTCTAAATTTTTCTGAACATCTTTCCAAAGTTTTGAAAGGATGTTGTAATCAGCTTTTAGAACTTTATAGGACTGTAACTCTGCAACCGTTCTCGCGATAATACCAGTTCCATCTGGTTTAATCGTTTCTAAAATTTCTTTCAGACGTTGTCTTTCCGCTTCACTCTCAATGCGTCTTGAAACTCCCACGTGCTCGATAAAGGGCATATAGACGATGTGTCGGCCGGGAAGCGCAATATGGCGCGTCACTCGAGGTCCCTTCGTAGAGATTGGTTCTTTGGCAACCTGAACAAGTATTTCTTCACCTTCTCTGATAAAATCTTGAATCTTCACATCTGGTCGATATTTCATATCGACAGACTCCGAAAGAGAGCTCATCTCATCGGGAATGACTTTTCCTAAAATCTCTTCTTTGGAAAGAGCTTCTTCTATTTTTAAAGACATTTCTCTTTGTTCTTCAATCGTTGGAATATAGGCATCGTCGACATAGAGAAAAGCTGCCTTATCCCAGCCTATATCAATAAAAGCGGCTTGCATCCCTGGTAAAACTCTGACGACTCTTCCTAGATAAATATTGCCCACTTTAGGGTGAAGATCATTCGCCTTTGTTGATCGCTCAATAAGTAAATCGAGAACTTCTCCATTCTCAATAAGAGCAACACGACATTCATTATGGGTTTTATTTACAATTAATTCTTTAGCCATGGCGAGACCGTACCAATTTCTAACTAAATCGTAAAATTTTAGTATTAATTATTTGTAATAATTACCAATTAAGGACTATATTACTTAACCTAGGAGCCCATATGACATTTAACGCCTACCAAATTATCTATAAAAAAAGAAAAATGAATGAGCTATCGATGCAAGAAATTGAATGGTTTATTCAAAACTATACAAGTGGAAATATTCCAGACTATCAAATGTCTGCTTTTCTGATGTGTTGGGCTATTCACGGAGCGACTGCCGATGAGACTTTTGCCCTCACTAAGGCAATGCTTGATTCCGGAAAGACACTTCATTTTGAAGGCGCAAAATTTGTCGATAAACACTCGACGGGCGGAATTGGCGATAAAACAAGTTTTATCCTCGCTCCAATTGCGGCAGCCGCAGGAGTTCATGTGCCCATGGTAGCTGGGCGCGGACTAGGCTTCACAGGTGGAACAGTTGATAAAGTTGAGGCGATTAAAAATTTCAGTACAAGTCTAACCTTGGAGCAATTTGCAAATGAGGTAAAAGAAAACAAATTAGCACTCATCGCTCAAACAAGTGATATAGCTCCAGCAGATGGTAAAATCTATGCACTAAGAGATGTTACTGCAACGATTGACAGCATTCCTCTTATTACTGCATCCATTATGAGTAAAAAATTAGCAGAAGGAGCTAATGGCATTGTCATGGATATTAAATGGGGCTCTGGAGCATTTATGCGAACCGTTGAGGATGCCTCTCTTCTTGCAAAATCACTTAAAACAATTGCTCTTAAATTTAATAAAAAATTTACTGCTTATATTACCAATATGAATGATCCGCTAGGCAGTACTGCAGGCCATAGTCTTGAATTGATTGAATGCATCGAAATTTTAAAAGGAAAAATTAAATCAGACCTTTCTGATCTTTCAATTAGACTTGCAGCCGAAATGATTCTCATGGCGCAAATATGTCCGGATTTTGAAAGCGCCCATAAAATGGCTCAAGAACAAATCGACAATGGAAAAGCTCTGATTGAATTTGAAAAGCTAATCCAGCGTCAAGGCGGGGACACCTCTTTTATCAATGACTATTCTTTGCTTCCGGCTTGTTCTCTTCGAACAGATTTGAAAGCGAGTCAAAATGGTTTCCTTCAAATTAATGAATGTGCTAATTTAGGTCACTTGCTCATAGAACTTGGCGCGGGAAGAAAACAAAAAATCGATAAAATTGATTTTGCCCCAGGACTTATTTTTTATAAAAAAACAGGCGATCAAGTTAAAGAAGGAGATGTCATCATGACAATTGTTCATCATGCCTCCCAACAAGAAATTGTAGATAATTTAATTGCCTCATCTCAAAAAAATATTTTCTTAATCTCTGCTAAAGAGGTTTGTGCTCATAAACTTATTGAAAAAATTATCTAAGGTAAAAAAATGGACTGGAATAAAATACAGCAAACATACTCTGTTATCCAAAATAAATATCCTCATGATCTTGATCTTATTCTTGTTCTAGGATCAGGCTTAGGAAAAGCCGTCAACATTAATCCTGAAGTCACGATACCCTACTCAGAGCTCCCTCATTTTGCTCAAACAACCGTATCTGGGCACGCCGGAGAACTTATTTTAGGAACACTCCAAAATAAAAAAGTAGCCGTTTTAAGTGGCCGTTTTCACCCCTATGAAGGGCACAATGCAAACGCCGTGGTTTATCCTTTGCGGGTACTCGCTCAAAAAAAACCTAAGTGTCTCGTCGTGACGAATGCAGCAGGAGGAATCAATCAGAATTTTCGTCCAGGTGATTTAGTTTCTATTAAAGACCACCTCAATCTTACGGGCTTAAATCCTTTAGTCGGCGAAAACGATGAACGTCTTGGAACACGTTTTCCAGACATGGGCAATGCCTATACCAAAGAACTTCGAGATCTCGCCCAACAGACTGCCGAAAAATTAAATATTTCACTTAAAGAAGGTGTTTACTGTGGTGTCTTGGGACCTAGCTATGAAACTCCTGCGGAAATAAAAATGATGCGAGCGCTCGGTGCAGATATGGTAGGCATGAGCACGGTTTTAGAAGTTATTGCCAGTAGCCATCTTGGCATTCCAACTCTTGGAATCTCTTGCATTACAAATCTTGCGGCAGATCTTCATGAAGGAAAATTAGAGCACGAAGAAGTTAAAGTTGAAGCTCTTAAAGCATCGCAAAAATTTTCTCAACTTATTATGCAATTTGTTGGTGATTTAAAATAATGAAGCCAAATAAAAGTTTTGACCTTCTTTCTTCTCTTAGTTTTTGTGTTGTAGACATTGAAGCAACTGGAGGCAATTACTTAAAAGATCAAATTATTGAGATCGGCCTGGTGCATATTGATCAATTAAAAATCACTCAAGAAAAACACTTTCTGATAAAACCAACCATTGAAATTCCTAAATTTATTCAAAAACTAACTTCCCTTTCTAGTGCTAAGCTTGAAAATGCTCCAGCCTTTAACGAAATTATTCCCGAGTTACTCGAGTTCATAGGTGATCGCATTATTGTTGCTCACAATACCTCTTTT
>CAYQEW010000124.1:0-5077 GCA_964416605.1 uncultured Bacteriovoracaceae bacterium
TGAGTTAGGAAATCATTCAAATTAATATAATCATCAATTTGTTGCCCTTGGATAGTGCCTTTGAAGCGAATATTTTTGTTGATTATGTCTTTTTCGAGAAAAGTAATTTTAGGGTGAAAATACACCAACCCAACAGCATAATCGTCTTTGTATTGAAGCTCGATACCTAACTTATTAGTTGGTTCTTCAAAAAATTTTAAAAAATCCAAAAAGTTTTTGGCATTTTGTGGATTAAATTGTTGAAAGTAGTGTCTCTGTTGAATTTGAGCATTAAATAGTTCTCCATCCATTTGAGATGAATGAATTTGCACATTACTATTTAAGTATTGAGTGAGAGTTGGGTTGAAATATATTTGCAACTGCCATTTTCTTTTTTTGGCGTCTTTGATTTGAAATGATTTGACTAGGATTTCTTTAGATTCTTGTGCCCAAAGATTAAAACAAAAAAAACATGCAAGAATGATACTTAGTCTCATTAAAATTACTTATATATTCATATTATTATTTTGTATAGGTCTAAAATTATTTTAATTTTAGACCTGCTAATTTCGCAAAAGCATTATTCTTAATTTCAGTTTGCTGTCCATAAGAATGATTTTTTTTATTTCCACCACTCGTAGAACTGGTCGAAGCCCCTGTGTTTAAAGTCTTGTCCGTTGATTTACAAGAAAGAGAAACTCTTTTGCGATCTACATCAATTTCAATCACTCGCACTTTAAGTTGTTCTCCCACTTTTAGCTTTTCCATTGGATCAGAAATGAATTCATCTGAAATTTGCGAGACATGCAACAAACCACTTTCTTTAATTCCTAAATCGACGAAAGCTCCAAAATTGGTGATATTGTTCACCACTCCGACATACCACTGATTAATTTTTAAATCATTCATGGTTCTGACATTTTTATTAAAATCAACAGGAATGAATTCTTCACGTGGATCTTGTTTCGGTGATTTGAGTGCTTTAACAATATCACTTAAAGTCACTGCGCCGATTTTTTCTTTTAATGAATTATCTCGTTCAAGTTTAGTGATCACTTCCTTACTCTCGATCAAGTCGCTTACGGAAATATTATTTTGTTTGGTCCACTCTTCGAGAATAGGATAATTTTCAGGATGGATAAAGGTACTATCTAGAAGGTTCTCGCCATTATAGATACGAAGAAATCCCGCAGATTGCTCAAATATTTTTTGCGAAAAACGACTGATCGTTAAAAGGTCTTCACGTTTTTTAAAGCCTCCATTTTTTTCTCTCGTCTCTACAATCTTTTTAGCAACGGATGGGCCTATTCCAGAAATAAAAGAAAGAAGAGGAGCGGATGCCGTGTTAATGTCAACACCGACAAAGTTAACGCAATCTTCCACAACTCCTTCCAGAGATTTTTTTGAGTTTTACCTGATTGATATCGTGTTGATATTGGCCAACTCCAATTGACTTCGGATCAATTTTAACGAGTTCAGCGAGAGGGTCTTGAAAGCGTCTAGCAATCGAGATAGAGCCTCTTACTGTAACATCCTTGTCCGGAAATTCTTCGCGGGCGATATCTGAAGCGGAGTAGATAGAAGCTCCAGATTCATTGACGAGAACGGCTTTTACTTTTTCTTCTTTGACTTGCTTAATATTGTCTTGAACAAATTCTAACGTTTCTCTGCCGTTAGTACCATTGCCAATGGCGATATATTCAATGTTAAATAGTTCGATAATTTTTTCGATAATAACTCGAGAACCCTCCACATCAAACTTCGGCGCAAAGGGATAGATAACATGATCAGCTATATATTTTCCGGTTTGATCAATGATCACAATTTTACAACCCGTTCTAATTCCAGGATCAATTCCTAAAACACTTTTCGCACCGAGGTAAGGTTGCAGGAGGAGATTTTTAAGATTGACCCCAAACACGCTAATCGCCGCATCGTCGGCAATTTTTTTGAGCTCGGTTTTTATTTCTAAGTCCATGGAAAGTGCCACATGATTATCAAAAGCTTTCTCACTAATTTTTTTGAGAAGAGGGTAATTGCCAAGCTTCGTGCCTTGTGCAAAAAAATGATTTTGCATAATCTGGTAAGCAGCGTTGGTATCTATCGCCACAGTTACTTTAAGAATATTGAGAGTCATTCCACGTCTTAGAGCAAGGAAACGGTGAGTATTTTTGGCTTCTTTGATTTGACGAACAGGTTCTGAAAATTCAAAAAAATCTTTAAACTTTAAAAACTCAGCTTCTTTTTCGGCTTCCTTTCTTTTTTCAGAAGAAATAATTGCGCTATTCCAATACTCCTTACGCATACTTTCTTTCATTTCAGGATCGCCGGAGAAGTTTTCAAGTAATATATGACAAGCGCCTTCAAAGGCTTCTTGGAAGGTCGCCACTTTTTCATTTTCAGTGACAAATCTTTTTTCGAGTTCTGCTTTTTGGCTTTCCATGGAGTCAAAAGAGGTGAGTAAAAAGTGGGCAAAAGGAGCAAGGCCATTTTCCTGAGCAATCATTCCTTTCGTTTTTTTCTTTACCTTAAATGGTGCATAGATATCTTCGAGCTGATTGACGGTTTGCGCGCTGAGTATCTTATTTTTGAGCTCAGGAGTCATCTTCTCCATTTTTTCAATAGTCTCTAAAATAAATGTGCGACGTTGCTCAATTTTTAAATACTCTTCATAGTGCTCATGAATTTGACGAATTTGCACCTCATCTAAAGAGCCTGTGACTTCTTTGCGGTAACGAGAAATAAAAGGAACGGTGCATTGATCCTCTATAAGTAATTTACAGGTTGCGGCAACCTGTCTTACGTTGATTGAGGTTTGGGTTGCTGCGTAGGTAATAGCTTGAATATCTAAAGACATCATTTCTCCTTAATAGTAGAGAAGTATTGTGATAAAAGCCCTTTCAAATGGCAAGAACAGAATTATACCAATTGTGTAAAATAATTGGATAAGAGGAAAAGATTCTATGTCAATTAAGTTGAATTTAAGTATTTTTCCACAATTTGTATAAGTGGGCACCGAGTATGTCGGCTGTTTTGGTTATCGTTTCTGTTTCTTTTGGGGAAGGCTTAGGCGGCTTCTCGACTCAAGACAAAAACATTAAACATTATAAACAATAAACAACTGGGCAATCTGCCAGTCGGGCCACAGGCAATCAGGGTGTTTAAAAAAACGATTGTGCTTGATAAAAAAGTTTGAGTTTGAAGTATTGATGTTTGTGTCTATGTCATTTTTTTGCTTCTACCAAAATTTGATTAAGATTAAATAATTTATTTTACTTCACACAATTTATCGAAGCCACAAAAAACTGTTGCCAGAGGCCAGTGTCCAGACTGCCATATGCCCAAAATTACGAAGTTTAAACAAATATTGTAAAGACTCCGAGGAAAACAAAATAAAATGCCGAGGCGTTCTTAGTGCTCGTATTAGCCGGCAATGCATTCTCTTTGAAAACATAGATAGTTGTTTTACGTACTTAGAATTATTCTTCTAGTGAAAATAGCGCAGATTTGGTAATATTTTTAAAATTTTGGAGTGCTGTAATGAAAACTTATTTGACAGGAATAAAACCAACGGGTATGCCCCATATCGGAAATGTGGCAGGAGCTATTTTACCTGCCATAAAAGCCTCTGAGAATAATCAAAAAGATCGTTTCCTTTATTTTATTGCTGATTATCATTCTCTCACAAGTACTCGTGATCCAGCAGAATTAAAAAAATATGTTATTGAAGTGGCTGCGACTTGGCTGGCGTTTGGACTTGATCCAAAGAAAGTTATTTTTTATAAACAAAGTGATGTCCCGGAAATTTTTGAACTAAATTGGATACTCTCTTGCCTGACTCCAAAGGGAGATTTGAATCGTGCCCATTCGTATAAAGATTGTGTGCAAAAAAATAAAGAAAAAGATGAAGATCCTGATCACGGTGTGAGTATGGGCTTATTTAATTATCCCGTTTTGATGAGTGCGGATATTCTGTTGTTTGGAACCCATTACGTTCCTGTGGGCAAAGATCAAATTCAACATATTGAAATTGCCCGCAGTATCGCTCAGCGTTTTAATGTTCTTTATAAAAAAAATATTTTTATTGAGCCCAAGGAATTGGTAGCAGAGGAGAGCGCCGTTATTGTGGGGCTTGATGGACGCAAGATGAGTAAAAGCTATGACAATACCATTCCCGCTTTGATTCCCGAAAAAAAATTACAAAAATTAATTTATAAAATCACAACGGACTCACTCCCACCGGAAGCGCCCAAAGACCCTCATACTTCTCATATCTTTGAGCTGTATAAAACTTTTGCAACCAAAGAAAAAACCAATTTACTCGAGCAGCGCTTTAGAGAGGGAATTGCTTGGGGGGCATGCGAAAGAAGAATTATTTTTTCTTCTCAATGATCTTTTAAAGGAACCAAGACAAATCTATGAAGAACTTATTCAAGATGAAAAAAAAATAGATACTCTCTTACAAGAGGGAGCAGCAAAGGCGCGAGCGATCGCCGTGCCGTTTCTTTCTCAAATTAAAGAAAGCATAGGGATATAATATGACAACACTTGCGCATCGACTGATCCGTTTAGAAACTTCTGCAACTCTGGCGATGGCCAGTAAAGCAAAAGAGCTTAAGGCTCAAGGTGTTGATGTGGTCGATATGAGTTTAGGAGAGCCTGATTTTAATACGCCGGATTATTTAAAAGAAGCAGCCATCAAAGCGATTATGGATAATAATAGTTTCTATACGCCAGTTGCAGGGACATTGGAGCTTCGCAAAGCGATTTGCCATAAATTAAAAAGAGACAATAATATAGATTCGCAGCCTTCGCAGGTAGTTGTCTCCACGGGAGCGAAACAGTCTATTTCTAATATTATCATGGCGCTTATTAATCCAGGAGATGAGGTCGTGATCCCTGCTCCGTACTGGGTAAGCTATGCCGATATCGTGAAGTTTATGGAAGGCAAAGTTATTTCTCCTTTAGCGGGAGTGGAGCAGGATTATAAAATCACTCCTCAGCAATTAAGAGCTTCTCTTTCTCCCAAAACGAAACTCTTTATTTTTTCCAATCCTTCAAATCCGACGGGAAGTGTTTATAGTGAGACTGAGTTGCG
>CAYQEW010000125.1:0-5055 GCA_964416605.1 uncultured Bacteriovoracaceae bacterium
GAAACTACCATCTGACGTTTCCCCTGAGATAATTTCGCAGACTCCTTCCCAGAATATTCCTTGCCTTTATGAAGCAGAAAAAGTGAATTTTGAAAATATTTTGCGCAATCAACCGAAGGGTAACTATACGGTTAAACTTACCCTCTACAGTCCTGAAGGCGAAGAAATCCTAAGTGAAACACAAGATGTCAAAGCTCGCGCAGCTGCTAGTCCTGGCTATGATCCAAATAAAATAGGTGGCGGTGCAAATAATATTGGAACAGGCATTCAAGTTCATTAATCTCTATTTCCAAGAAGAGAATAAATATCTTTTACTTCACTCTTGCTGAAATAAGATAAAATTTTAGCAAGAGTTTTTTTGTGTGGTCTCTCTAAATAATCTGCAACAAGTTTTTGTACCTCTTCCAAATCAAAATCAATTTCTTCTTGAATATGAAATCCAACAACCAGTTCTCCTTTTTCAATAAAGGCATCCTGTATAACAGATTCAACTTCCTTGGCTTTAAAATGATAAAGAGTTTGAAAAGTCTTTGTCAGCTCTCTTCCCACAAAAACATCTACTTCAGGCATAATATCTTTTAAAACAAGTAGCGTTTCTTTAATGCGATGAGGGGCTTCAAAGAAAAAATGACTGCCTTTTACTTGTTTTAATTTTTGAATTTGAGTTTTCTTCTTCCCTTTTTCTCTTTGTAAAAAACCATGAAATAAAAATGGAATAGGAGGAAGCTGTGAAAGCTCCAAGGCGGTTATCAGTGCGCTAATTCCCGAACAACTATCAATAATAATATTATTTTTTTTAGCTGATAAAATAAGAGGATACGCAGGATCAGAAACAATCGGACTTCCTGCATCACTCACAAATAACGCTTCTTCATGTTCAATCATTTGCCAATTGAAATCTTCTTTATGGTCGTTAAAAGTATAAAACTTCTTAGGGCCACTCACGCCGAGAAGAGTGAGTAACTTTTTTATTTCTCTCGTATCTTCGGCAATAATACTCTGGGCATTTTTTAAGCATTCTAAAGCTCGCAGAGTTATATCTTGAGTATTTCCAATTGGAGTTGTGACTAAAATAAGTTTTTTAATAATAAGCATGAGCAAAAGTCTAGCACGAAAATTTTGTCCTGTATTTTTTGCTTTTCTCTTCTGTGTTAAGGTGAACTAAAGGGATTAACTATGAAAAGTAATATTTCAAGAGATTTTCAGGGAAATTTAACAATTCATATGGAAGGTGATGTTGGCTATGAATATGGTGAGCCTCTCAAAAAAAGAAATTGCTTCTTTATTACAAAAAAATCCCTTTACGACAGTTACCCTTGATATTGCTAAGCTTAATTTTGTTGGTTCAACTGGAATTTGCCATTTTGTCGATACGCTTAAAATTCTAAATACTGGTACCAAAAGGGTGACATTAACTCAAGTATCCGAAGAATTTCATCGTCTTTTTAAATTGTACAATCTTGATAACGATCTTTATGAATGTGATTTTGGAATGAATGACGATAATACGAATGATCTCAATCAACGCTTTGGAAATCGCGAAAGTACTTTTGAAAATTAGAATTTATACCAATAGGGAGCTGTTTTTCTTGCTCCCCACAAAAAAATATTTTTCTTAAAAATCTTAGAAAGAAAATCTCCAGTTTTTTTTAATCTTTGAATTTGTTTATAAGATATATCTCCTCTGTTTTTCACTTCAATTAAATTAATTTCATTTTTTTTTATCATTGCGACATCTACCTGCCCTGCTCCATATGACCTTAACAATAAAGAAGAAATTAAGAGAGGTGTGCCCTTATTGTGAATTTTCAAAGAGATTTGCTGTTCGTAATTTAAAATCATTGAACACCTCTAAAGGTTTTGCGATGAATCGGAGTTATACCCAAAATATTTATTTGTTGACGATGAAACGCTGTTGGATAGCCTTTATTTTTTTTAAATTGAAAATGAGGATAAGTAGCATCCCAATAATCCATAACTTCATCTCGAAAAGATTTTGCAATAATAGAAGCTAAAGCGATACCGTAATACTTACTATCACCTTTTACCACTGACTCTTGAGGAAAGGCAAAATCCCTTAAGAGCTGATTCCCATCGACTAAGACCACCTCTGAAGTATTTTCGTGCAGACAATGAATTGCTGCTTTTTTCATCGCAAGAAGAGAGGCGCTCAAAATATTTATTTCATCAATCAGATTATTATCAATCTGAACAATTGAATAAGTTATAGGATAGTGCTCTGCACTCGCCAAAAAATCACTCTTATGGATATCTTGATTTTGCCAACTCATTCCTAAGCTCTTTAAAATAAAAGCTCTTTCTTTTTGCGTTGTTTTTTTAGAGTCGCGAATATTTAATTTTTTAAATTCTTTAAGTAAATTTTGAGTCACGATAAAATGAACGGCACATGCAACAACAGGACCTGCCAAGGGCCCTCTACCAACTTCATCGCAAAATATAACGGATAAATTTAACTTTGATTGATCAAGCATAAAAGCCTTCCCAAAGGGAAGGCATTATAAAAATTAAGCTTTACGGCTATAGTCTGTAGCAATTCTTGAAGCTTTACCCACTCTATCTCTTAGATAGAAATGCTTCGCTCTTCTTGATTTACCACGAGAAATAACTTCGATTTTTTCAACTGCTGGAGAGTGAAAAGGAAAGACTCTTTCAACGCCATAACCTTCTGAAATTTTTCTTACACGAAAATGGCCATTAATTGAATTGCGTTCTTTCATCGCAATACAAATACCTTGGAACAACTGAATTCTTGATTTTGCACCTTCTGTAACTCTCACGTGAACACTTACGGTATCACCTGTGCGAAAAGATGGATCAGCTTGAACACGCGCATTGGTGTAGCTAGCATTAACTGTGTCGATTAAGTTCATAGAAACTCCTATCAATATTGATCGCTTCCTTAGTCATTACCATTAACGCCAGAGGGAAACTTATTTAATTTTTTCTTATAAGACGAGCTAGTCTGTCACAATAAATGGCAACGGCTGATCTTACTGAGAGGTGATTATACCCATCATTTGCTAAACCGACAATAGGGTTTGCTTTAAAATGTGCATTATTTACAATTTCAGGAGCTAACCCCCACCCTGTCCCAAAGAGAAGGTATAAAATTCCATCATTTTTTTCAATCTGTTGCCAAATATCAGTCAAATCACTGCAATCATTGCCAAAATTAGCTCCTGTGACAACAACATACACCTTTTTAGACTCTTTTTTTTCAATATAAGCGATACTTTCTTCGATTGAACTCATAACCTGTGCATTGGACAAGGCATCCTGACGATCTGGATTATAAGCAGAAGCTTCATCCTGCTCCCAATGGCCCAAAATACGCGCCAAGAGCTTATGCTGTTCCAATATAGGAGTTATAATGAAGTATTTTTCAAAATCAAATGTTCGAGCAGAACGAGCAATATCGTGAATATCTAAATTCGTAACACTTGTCGCAACGATTTCTTTATTTTTATTAACAATTGGATAATGTATCAAGCCAATATATTTTTTCATTTTATTCCTTTGGAAATTAAATCAGGTCTCCATTTTAGGGTCATACGATTTTTTTCTTGAGCTAAATAAAGATTTATTTGCGCATGATTTCCTGAAAGCAAAACCTCCGGAACTTCCTTTTCATCAAAAATTCTCGGCTTCGTATAAACGGGAAAATCAAGTAAATCATCCTCAAAAGATTCACTATGCAAAGAATGATTATTGCCCAAAACTCCTTCAACAAAACGCATTGAAGAATCAAGTATTGCCATGACAGCAATTTCCCCTCCAGATAAAATAAAATTTCCTAAAGAGTAAAATTCTTGAACATAGTTTTCTAAAAAACGCTCATCAATCCCTTCATAGCGCCCACAAATAAATACTAAATCTTTATCCGCTTTTAAATCAAAATGCTGATGAGCAAATTTTTTAGCCTCTGAAGTCGTCCAATTAATTCCTCTGGGGGCTGGGCAAATAACATGAAGCTGATTTAAGTCTGCGTAATTTCCTTGCTTCATAATATCGAAAAGAGCATTTTTCAAAATATCTGCTCGCATAACCATGCCAGGACTTCCACCATAAGCCGTATCATCAACACTCTTATAATTTCCAATCGAGTAGTTTCTAAGATCTACCGCCTGAAACTCAAAGCTCAAATTTCCACAATTTTTAATTCCACGCAAAGCTTGTCCGACAACTCCACATTTTAAAAATATGTCAAAAAACTCTGGAAATAATGTGATGACCCAAATTTTTTTCTTTATCATTTTTATCTATACCAATTAAGCCAAATAGATTTTGTCTCTAAATCAACCCTCTCTAAAATAGGCTTCAAAAAAGGTATTTCCGTCATTTCATTTTGTTTGTTTTTAATTCGAACGATATCCTGAGCGCCATTTGAGTAGAATCCTATAACATTTCCCAGATTAAAATGATCACTTGAAATAAAAACTTCGAATCCCAAAAGATCGACAAGATAATACTCTCCCTCTTTAAGGGATGGAAAATCCTTTCTATTTACCGAGAGAGAAAAAGGCAGAATTTCTTGAGCTAATTCAATAGTGCTAATGTTTTCAAAATAAACGATTACTTTATTGCCAAATTGAATATTGCAAATGCATGTATCAATTATTTTGTCTTTCAAGGTAAGACGAACCTCTAGACCTTTTCGAAGAATACTTTCTTCTGAATTTTCTAACTGCAAAACAACTCCACCTTTTAAGGCGTGAGTTGTTGTCGCATTTGCTAATGTAATCCAATTATTATTCAATGATTTCTAAGACAGAACGCTTTCTTAACTTTGTCGATGCAGCATTCAGAATTGTTCGAAGAGAGCGAGCTGTACGTCCTTGCTTGCCTATAACTTTTCCAAGATCAGACTTATCTACTTTTAACTCAATAACCGTAGTTTGCTCACCTTCAATTTCTTTTACTTCAACAGCATTTGGCATATCAACGAGGGATTTACTGATATACTCAATTAAATCTTTTAATTCACTCACTGCTTACCTACCTGTTTATTAAACTTTAATATTGTGCTTTTTTAGA
>CAYQEW010000126.1:0-5052 GCA_964416605.1 uncultured Bacteriovoracaceae bacterium
GACTCAATATCGCTCATTTGAGGAAAAATAATTCCTCCTTGAGCCCACGATGAATTGCATTCTTCTGGACGACTAGCCCTTGTGACAACAATTGTTTTTATTTTTTTTTCTGCTAATTTAATGGCGCATGTTAATCCAGCAATCCCACTGCCGATAACGAGGACATCGCAATGCTCCGTTTTTTTCATAAGGACACCGGAAATTTTAAAGACAAATCAACGGTTTTAGGAGAATGAGTCAGGGCTCCAACACTGATTGCATCAATACCAGCAATTTTATAACGAGAAATATTGTGCCTATCAATTCCTCCTGAAACTTCATAGGTCATTTCTTTTGATTTCATCTTTATTGCTTCTTGAATTGTCTCCGGTGAAAAATTATCTAAAAGCAGGTGCTTAATTCCAAGACGCTGACAAATATTAATTTCTTCAAGGTCATGCACTTCGGCAACAATCGGATTATAAAAAGTTTTTTGTTTTCTAAAAAACTGATACGCATTTTCAAGGCCACCAAAAAAAGACTTATGATTATCTTTAATCATCCAAACATCGGATTGACCAAAACGATGATTGCTGGCTCCGCCAAGGCGAGTGGCATATTTTTCTAAAAATCTTAATCCCGGAGTTGTTTTGCGAGTATCTAAGAGCTCTATATTGCTTCCCTCAAGCTGTGCTTTCATATGATAGGTTGTCGTCGCAATAGAGGAAGCTCGTTGTAAAAGATTGAGAGCAATACGCTCTCCCGTTAAGGCAATTCCAAAAGGAAGTTTAAAGCTAATCACTTTATTTTCTTTTTGAGTGAAAAACTTTCCTTCATAAGATGCAATTTCAATATCAGGAGAAGCTCCTAAAAAATGAAAAACCTCCATAAAAAAAGGAAGACCGCAAAGCAGCATGTCAGACTTTATTTTCAAATGACACGTCACCTCTTCGCTGGGCAAACTTTGAAGATAGTGAGCGTTGCGAGAAAGATCATCTTCTTCAAAAAAATGGGTTAAACTTTGCTGGATAGATTTTTGGAGTAATTGCATAGTCGTGATTCTATTCAAAAACTAAGGAGTTGGGAACTAAATTAGAAGGATTTAAAAGGAATTCTATCGTAGGCTTGATTTGAATCTGCTGATAGCTCTTACCGTTTTGAGGGGCTGTTTTTTTCAACCTCATACTTTTCAAAAAATTAATTGATGGAATAACAAAAGCAAAAATATTTTTTGAGTTTGGAAGACTTCTATTGTGGCTTGCTCGCAAAATTCCGCGTCCTCTGCCATGGTCAGTAGTAATAATAATTGAGGTATTCTCATATCGATCTTTTGAACTCTTTAAAAGAGCAATAAGATCATTAAAGCGATCATTGAATTCATTGATTGCACTGTCCATTTTTTTGAATTGGCTACGGTGCGCCCATTCGTCAGTTTCTACAAATGAAAGATAGGTTAATCGCGGTCGCTCTTGCTTGAGATACATTTCTGCCATTTTCCAAGTGTATTTATCTTTACGCGAATTCTGCCAAAGTATTGGTCGATCTGTATTGGCTGTGTGAAGGACTGTCATGAGGCTTTCTTTGAGGTCATTATTTTCAGTACAAAATTTTAATTGCTCAAACTCAATGCTTCCACAATAATTTTCTGCATTCTGGCTAATGGCATTTTTAATTTTTGCCCAGGACGCAAAAACGACGGCTTCATCTTTTTTAATACCCAATAATGGCAATTGATCAAAGATGGTTTCGCGCTCAATGGGAGCACAACTATTGGTGCGACACTTTTTTTCATAGACTCCGCTTAATAAAGCGCGATACCCCGGCAAACTAATAGATGAATTATTGGAAACATTCATTTGAGTGGTCTCAAAACCAAAAGAAAACCCCCGCTGCGCAACTAATTGAATTGCAGAGCGCATTTTAAAAACACTACTTTTTTCTATTCCGTCCAAAGTAATGAGAATAACGGATTGAGTGGGCAGAGTCTCCGCCTTCAATTTCCAAGGGATAAAGATGAGAAGAAGAGCCAACAACATAGAAAGCATCGTATCTTAATTTTGATAATAATTGCAAGGCTTTAAGGTAAAATTAAATTTCTCTTCTTTGCTTTGCAAATAAAATGTTTTTGCCTTTATACTTTCTTTTTTTTCATCTTATCCTTATCCAAGAAAAAACTCTGCAAGAAACCAAATTCACTCCTTTTTATCAGGCAAAGCCCCTACCCTCTTTTTTCAAATCACAAAATAAAACTATCCACCAAAAGGTATCTTCCAAGGAGCAGGCTGAATTTATCATGAGTGTTGTCACTGGCAACCAGAGAGGCTTTAACAAAACATCTCTCGCTCCACTTATAAAAAAATTTAATCTCATTCATCTCATGACTCCATCCGGATTACATCTAACAGTTGTTCTTTTTCTCTTCTTTTTATTGATCAAAAAAAGAAAACATCGCCTCATCATTCTCTTTGTCGCCTATGGTGTCCTTAGTTATTATCAAATTTTTTTACCGATAAAACGCATTATCACATTGCGCCTTTTTTCGCTTCTTTTACACAAACATCTATCTCCTCTTAAGATCTTCTTTGGGGGATTTATTTTTGATTTGCTCTTGGGAAGTTATCATGACTCACCAGTTAGCTTTTATTTTAGTATGCTTTTCCTCGGTATTATTTATGATTACCAAGAAAAACCTATCTATCCTCTTTGGATTAATTTTTTCATTGCGCAATGTCTTATTCATTGTTTTTTTGATACACCTTTTTTTGCCGCCAGTATCTTGATCAATAGCGCCCTGCTTTTTTATTTTCCCTTCTTCTTTTTACTCAGTTTATTCGTCTATCTTCTTCCTTGCACGATCCTCATTAAGACTCATTCTTTCTTTTTTCAATACTTCGTCTCTTTTCTTCATTTTTTTGACCAAGTGATTTGGGATCAATATTCCTTAAACATTTCTTTTATAACGATCACATTACTTGTGATCATCACTTACTTTCCTTACCAGAGAAAGATCTTCTTTATTTTGTTATTTCTTAATGCAAATTATTTAAATATTGTGGATAAAGACTTGTGGACGACACAAAAAGAAAGAGATCTATTCCCTCACTCTCAAAAGAATAAGGGAATAGATAAGAAAGTTATTTTTTAAATTTTGAAGCAATCAACGCAAAGGTTTTTTCTTCTTTAATTGCGTAGGTAAGATTCTTTTTTACGTTTTCATTCTTACCGTATACTTCTTCAACTTTTTCTGTAGTCATACCACTTTGCTCTGCAATCATCGCCAGTTTAGCATTCCAATCAGCAGCATCTACTTCCACTTTAAATTCTTCTGCAAGTTTACCTAAAATAAGTCCTGACTTCACTTGAAAAATAGCTTTTTTGTCTAGCTCACTTCCCCAACGAGTAAAATATTCTTTTACCATTGTCTCATTAAAGCCTTGCATTTTAAGGGTTTGCAGCATTTCATTTTGTAGATGTTTTAATTGTTCTTCGACCATAGCAAAAGGAACATCGAAATTATTTTCGGCAACTAGTTTTTCGAGAATTTCTTGATGAAATTTTTCATCTGCTTGTCTTTGATTTTGCGCCCAAAGATTCTTTTCAATCTTAGCGTTCATATCTTCTTTGTTCAAAAAGCCAAACTCTGTTGCCAAAGCGTCATCAACTTCTGGATAAGTTTTCTTTTCTACATCTTTAATCGTCACATAAAATTTAACCGGTGCATTTTTAAGCTCTTCCACATGATAATTTTCTGGAAAATTAAGAGCGATAACAGTTTCATCACCTTTTTTATGGCCAATCAATTTTTCTTCAAAACCTGGAATAAAATAATTTGAGCCGATCTCTAGTTTAAAATCAGTTCCTTTCATCGAATCTGGTTTTTCACCATTTTCTTTTTCTCCCGTAAAATCAATAACTGCTGTATAACCATTTTCAATCGCTGTTGTCACTGATTCATAAGAAACCTTCCCTTCAGTGTATTGCTTCACAATATTGGCCACATCTTGAGCCGTCACAGAGACCGTATCTTTTTTAATTGAGTAGTGAGAATAATCTTTAATTGTAAATTCTGGATAAACCTCTACCGTCGCCTCAAACTCTACGGTTTTTTTATCCGCTTCGTATTTCGTTTGCCCAAATTTAGGGTAACCGACTGGGTTAATTTTTTCTGCGTTGATCGCAGTAAAAAACTCTTCTGAAATAAATCTATAAAGCGCATCATTTTCTACTTGATTGGCATAAAACTTTTCAACCATTGCAATGGGAGCTTTTCCCTTTCTAAAACCTTTTAAATTAGCATCTTTTTGTTTTGCTTTAAGCGCTTCAGTGATTTGTTTAGATAAATCGACAGAAGCAAAGTCAAAGGAAAGTTTTTTTGTACACGCGTTCACTTGTTCAATTTTGTAACCCATAAATACCCCTTATAAAAATGTGCCCCACCTTAACACAAAGCAAGAAAATGTCAATAAAGCCTGTGTTTATCGAGACTTTAATGCTTAGGTCTATAATCTTTTCACGGTCCCTTATTTCCTCCACCCCAAACTTCAAAAATGGTTACAATTGTTCCAATGAAATATATTCGCCTGCTCTTGGTCGCTCTCTTTTGGGTATCGTTTAACGGTTATGCCGGGAACTATAATGACGCCCTTTTTAATAAAAAACTCGCTATTATTCGCGAACTTATGGCGCGTCCCAGCGTCAAAGAAATTTTGCGCGAAATACTCAAAGATGAATTAACAATTGATCCAGAACTGAGCGAAAAATTTAAAATCCCTAAATCTAAAGATATTTCCGAAACTCAAATGCTCCTGCTTTTAGATCAAAACCCTCAATTTATTGATGAAATTGAACTCTATATTAAACAAGTTCCAAGAGACCAAAGTCTCGATACGGAAAAGATGAAAGCCCTAAGAGAAAAATGGTCTCAATGGCTCATTTCAAAATTATCAGATGAAAAACTACGAGCCAAATTTCGCAAACAAAATAATCCGCTAGAAGCTTTTGAGGTTTCAGATATTGATGGATATAGTGATGTGCAAACCTATGTGAATCATGCTCGAAAAATAAATGGCAAAA
>CAYQEW010000127.1:0-4888 GCA_964416605.1 uncultured Bacteriovoracaceae bacterium
TTTCGTTACTCATAATAAGGTTGGGAAGAGGTGATTTAATAAGGCTATTACTCAAAAGATCATTTTCAAAATTAGGATCAAAATAATCATTTTCATCAGTAAAAATGGCAGAAAACTTTAGAGAATTTTTTTCATTATACACTTGAATTTTTGCAAGTGCTTTAGGGCAATGTAAAAAATAATGAAGAGTATTTTTTATTGGAGAATAAGAAATTTTTAAGTTATTGAGATAATATTTTTCTTTTAATTTATTGTTAATAATTTTTTGATTTAATTCATAAAGAGATTTTTTATTATTAAAATCTTCTAATGTTTTAACAATAAATTCATTAGAAGAACTTTCAGGACAATTTTCATAATTCACAAGATAGCGCACATTTTTTGTCACAATAGTCTGACTAAATAAGTTGGTATTAAAAATAAATAGGAAAAAAAAAATTTGTTTCACTTAATTAAATTATAGTGGATAATTTAATTAATATTAATTAGGCAAGAATTGCATAAGATAAAACATGGATGTTTTTATAATGAAGTTTATTTTTGTTTTTTTATTTTTACTTTTATCTTGTGGTAAAGAACAAAATAAAAAAATTTCTCAAACACGTTCAACACAATCAATCGAAGCGAGTAACTTTTTTTATCGTCAGCCAGCTTATTGTGGAAATATTAAAGAAACAATTCAAAGCCAAGAAAAGCCATATTATAAAATATTAATGATTGGTGATAATCAGTTTAATCTGTTAGTTGATGGTCGGTTTGAAGAAGGTGACCTCAATATTGAAGTTGAATTTTATTATTCCAAGGAGCCTAATTCGGATTATTATCAGGTTGAAAAAATTAATAATAAAACTTGTTTTGCTAAATATAAAAATAAATACATTATGTGTGATGAGCGCATGATTGAAGAGTTGTTACGAGATATTTTAGATGCAAGAAAATTTACAGTGACAGAAAACAAGATAACACTTTTTAGTGATGATAATCCTGATTGTCCAGATGGTTATCGAGAAAATTTTACAAAAGAATAGTTTTAATAATTAATTCTTCCGCTCTTTCGTTTGCAATATATTTATTTTCTTGTTCTTTAAAATGAGACGCATTAAGGATAAATTCTTCAAGAGATTTATAGTTAAAGTGAATAACGGTATTAGGGTTTTTATTTTGTAAAAATTGTGCATTGTAAACTTGGTGGCGATCTCTGTGATAAAGAGCTGGAATAAGATAACTTGGTTTATTAATGATAACTAATTCGGATACTGTGGAAGCTCCTGATCGCGCAATAATGACATCGCACCATTTATAGTGATCGTAGATTTTATCCAGGTACTCAAACTGTTGGTAGATAATATTGGGAAGAGCTTTCATTTCAGTTTTTTTGGCATTTCCACATTGATGAATAATTTCTAATTTTTTTTCTGTAAAATTTTCTATAAGTTTTTTTTATAAGTTCATTTATTTCTTCGGCACCTAGACTACCCCCAAAAACAAGGACTCTAATCGGCTCTGTAATTTTTCTTGGTGCAGAATACTCTATTTCTTTTCTTACGGGATTTCCGGTTAAAACGATTTTCTTTTGGCATAGTTTAAATAATCCAATGGTGGGAGTTATGGAAATAAATATTTTATCAACAATAAGAGAAAGAATTTTATTGGTAAAACCCATAACTGAATTTTGCTCAAGAATAAATGTTTTAGATCCATTTAATTTTGCGGCTAAAATAGTTGGGCCACATATAAAGCCACCACATCCGATAATTCCATGAGGCTTATTTTTTAGAGCATAAAAAAATACTCTAATAAAAACAGAAAGATTTAAAAATAAATTTTTTATTAAAGTTGGAAAAGTTCTACCAAGAAGTGGTTGAGAGTCTAAGTGTTGAACATTTTTATTCTCATAAAGCTTGTAGTCAATGGGTCTTTTACCAGTGAAATATAAAATGTTAAATCCATTTTTTTCAAGTTCTTCACCTATGACCAGTGCAGAGTTTATATGTCCAGCTGTTCCGCCAGCAGCAATCCAAAATGTTTTTTTATTCATTATGCGACCTTAGTAGAATATTTTCTTAATTGAGTATTCTCTTTATAGAGAAATTCTTTTTCTGAATTGGCACCTTGTTGATACCTTTGTAGAGAAATAATTAATCCAAGTCCAATTAAGTTGCACAGTAGAGAAGATCCACCATAGCTAACAAAGGGAAGATTGAGCCCTTTGGTTGGAAGTAGTCCAAGAACAATTCCCATATTGAGAAATGCTTGAAGAGAAATGAGAAATGTGTAGCCAGCAATAAAAATTTTTCCAGCATTCACTTTTGATTGGCTTGCTAATTTAAAACCTAGATATAGGAAAATAAGAAAAAGAGTGGCAATAACGGCAACTCCAACAAATCCTAACTCTTCACCAATAACACTTAAAATAAAATCATTATAAGCTTCGGGCAAATAAAATAATTTTTCGACACTTGCGCCAAGGCCTTTTCCAAAAAGAGACCCTTCCGCAAAAGCAAGGTAACTTTGAATAATTTGAAATCCAGAGTTTTGGGGATCAGCCCATGGATCAAGAAAACTCATCAATCTTTTGACGCGGTAAGGTGCAGCGACAAGAAGAGCTACGAAAGCAACACTGCCCACGGCAAGCGAGCCAATAAGATAAGACCTAGGCACTTTAGAGAGAAAAGCTAAGAAAAAAATAAGTGAAAAACAAAGTGTAAATGTTCCGAAATCTGGTTGTAAAACAGTTAGACCAAGAGGGGCAAGAATGGAAAGTAGATAAATTATTTTGGTATCTTTGGAAAAATTTTTATAATTTTCAAAAAAATACAGTGCAGTGAGAAGAACCGAAAATTTTAAAAACTCACCTGGCTGAATACTCATAAATCTTAAATTAACCCAACGATGAGAACCTTTAATACTTAAGCCGATTTTAGGAATAAAGGTAAGTAGTACCAGAAGAGAGGTAAGCAAATGAAATTTAAGAGAATTGTGATACCAAAAAGTAAATCTCGTTTTGGAGATAATGAAAGCACCAATAATTCCCATTGCGAGAGATATAAGCTGTTTGCTTATTAAATAGTATGAACTAGAAAAATTATCTCGAGCATACATGTAGCTGCTAGAGTAAAGACAAATAAGGCCAATAATAGTTATAACAACAATAACACCGATAAAATATTTGAGGGTATGTGAAAAATCTAAATTGAGTTCTTTCATTATTTTTTAATTTTATATGAAAATAATGAAATTAGCTTGATGGGAAAGAATTCCCATCAAGTAGATTATATTTGAAAGACTTGTCTTTTAAAATAATTTCCTTTTTCGTTATAGTCTCTAAAAAAATCGGTAGAAGGATTTCCCGGACTAAAAAGGATAATATCTCCATTGCGTGATTTTTGATAAGCAATTAAGACAGCCTCATCAAAAGATCCCACTAAAAAAGTTTGAGTGGCATCTCCCAGAACTCGGTTCATTTCTTCTTTGCACTCACCAACCAGTACCATGAGACGAGTTTTTTCTTTCATGAGTTCAAAATAAGGTTCGTAGTTTTGTTCGAGATCTTTTCCTCCAGCTATAAGAATAACTGGTTCTTTCATGGACTGAAGAGTTTTTGCTAAATCTTGCATTGTTTCAGCTTTAGCATCGTTATAAAATTTAACACCATTTTTTTCAACAATATATTCAAGTCTATGAGGGATGCCTGGAAATTTTTCAATACAATTTTGAATTGCTTCATCGGTGATTTTAAGAGCTTTGGCAGCGGTTACAGCTGCAAGTAAATTTTCTCTATTGTGGTTACCAATAATGCGAAGATTACTTACTTTAAACTCAGAGTGATAATGAATATTAGAGTGAATTCTTCTGTCATGAAAATGAGTTCCCTCAACTTCTCCAATAACTCCCATTGTGACAAAAGATCGCTTTGAATACCAATAAGTATGAGTTGTGTTGTTTCTTAGGAGGTAGTTATTTGCTAGTCGATCAAAATTAACAATAAGAAATTCATTATGGGTTAAATTTTTAATAAAGTTTAAGCATGTTTCAATATAATCGCCTGCGGAAGTAAATCTTTTTGGATCGTACTTTTCCTCTAAGTTAGGGATAACCGCAAGATGTGGTTTAAAATTCTCTACAGTTTGCAGTTCTCTTGGAGAGACTTCAACAACAACATATTCCATTTCATCTTTTTCAGGATGAGTAAAATAATTGATAAATGAATTGTCGTCGGTTCCACCAACGAAAACATTTTTTTTGTCATTTTTAATCATAAAACCAATCATATGAGCAATCGTAGTTCTTCCTTTACTGCCTCCGATTGCGATAATTGGTTTGTCGCAAAATTTAGCACAGAAAGAAAATTCACTGTAAACCTCTTTACCAGCTTGTCTTGCACGTTCTAGTTGAGGCATTTTAGGATTAATTGCTGGAGAATAAACAATAATATCAGCATTGATAAAATCAGCTTCTTTATGTTCCCCTAAAGTCATTTCAGGTTTTGGTTCAATTTTTTTTAATTTTTTTACTTCTTTATTGAGGTCAAAAATTGGTTTAATGTCTGTGACATGAATATTGCATTGAATTTGATTAAAAAAATTAATAAGTGCAAAACCTGTTTTACCAAGTCCAACAATGAGAACATTTTTTCCTTTATATTTTTTAAACACAAAATCCTCCTATCTAAGTTTTAATGACGTTAACGCTAAAATAGCCAGTATTAAACTGATTATCCAAAATCTTACAATAATTTTAGTTTCAGGAAGCCCCATTAGTTCAAAATGATGATGAATAGGAGCCATTTTAAAAACTCTTTTTTTGCGTAATTTATAAGAACCAACCTGTATCATTACCTCAATTCTTTTTGGTAACCTCTACTCACTTCCACTTGTCGGCACTATGC
>CAYQEW010000128.1:0-4878 GCA_964416605.1 uncultured Bacteriovoracaceae bacterium
TTTTTTTCATGGATTTTATTAGGGCTTATTGCTGGAATTCTCGCAAAATGGATTATGCCTGGTAAAGATGGCGGCGGTTTTATTATGACAACACTTTTAGGTGTGATTGGCTCTTTTGCGGGAGGTTATATTGGCTCACTTTTTGGAATGGGGACAACTCAATCATTTTCAATGATGGGTGTTGTTACTGCAACGGCTGGTGCCTTGATTGTGCTTTTTATTTATAAAGCAATATTCAATAAAGCGTAATAAAAAATAATGGGCTGAGAAAAAACTCAGCTCATTTTATAAAAGCTTTATTGCAAACATCAATGGCTTTTAATTCTCTATTTATTTTCTCAAAAATACTTGCTGCTTCTTTATTGTCTTTATGCGTCTCTTGAGATTTCTTTAAAGCATTTGTAAAAAAGTTTTCTTGCAAAGAAAAATCTTGAACATATTTATTTAGAATCTCTTCTGAAAGAACCCCATTATGCTGAGAGAGTAAAGACTTTATTCCCTCATCCAGTTTGAGCTCTTTCCCTTTCTGTAAAAGAAAGTCTGTCATCTCTTCAATCATTTTTTTATAAAGTGTTAGCTCACTAAAAGATAAAATATTTTCATTGGTCAGCTGATTATAAAGCTGATTCATTCTTTCCAAATCACCACCCTTACCAACTGTTCCCGTCGCATAAATTCCTTCTTGGAAGTTAGATGCTTGGCCCGCTTTAAGGATAAGAATATTTTTGGTAATTTCCGTTAATTTATCTGCATACAGTTTCTCGGCGTCAAACCGAACATAGCCTCCCATATTCTGAAAAGAATTAATATTAATGCTCTTCGCAATATTCGCATTATGAAGAAGAGTCGCCACCATCCAATGCCCCACCTCATGATCAGTAATAACTTTTAACTGAGCACCTGTTTTGAGTTTTGGTTCAAGATGATCATAATCTCTAAAACTTGGTGCATAATTCACCGTTGATTGATTGACTTCCTTCCAATGTTTTTCTATTAAATTGCGAGCTATTTCTTCACCCATCAGAATATTTTCACGGCCATCAATAGACCATCGCAGCTCCTTGCCATTTAATTTCACTTCAACTTTTTGCGGCATTTTTTCATCAATGATCTGAGTGAGTGGCTCATGAATCAAATGACTAATCATTTTCTTTACATCGCGAAATCCTTCTCCTTGATGTTTACTGAGATCAATAATTTTTTGAATAATTTGATCATCGACAATAAAATCAATTTTAATACCTAGTTTTTGTAAATCCTTGAGACGAGAAGTGACGGCATACTTGCGGGCAAGATCAACAAAATTCACATTATTTAAAGGGCCCTTAATATCCCATAAACCTATGCGCGCCATTTTGGGAGCATCAAAACCTAAATCGGAGAGATATTTTTTAAGCAAAGCAGGATTATTAAGCTCTTGCTCAATACTCGCCACGAGACTTTCACTTTCAGGGGATCCTATGGCATACTCAAAGGCTTCTTGCATCGCATTTCCCGTGAAATGAATGATGAAATTACTTAAATCAACGTCTTTACCTCTGATTTTAATAATACCTTCATCGAGTAAACGATAAATTTCATTAAAGGCTGCTATTTTATTGCCAATTGCTTCTGGTGTAAGTCCCTTGAAAGAAAAAAATTCATCAATGATAATCACACCACCGGTATTTTTTCGTCTTTCAATCCATTTTTCAAATTCTGTTTCTTCATTGGAGCCTACGATTCCCGTTGTTGGACGAAAATAATTGTTCAAGGAATACGGATGAGTAATATTTTCCATGGTAAAATAAGGCTTCTCTCCTCCAAAAAGATTGGTGGCTAAAGATTTTCCCAGTTCCGTTTTGCCATTTCCAGTTGTTCCTAGAAAAGCAAAAACTAATCGTTTACTAAAATCAAGTCTCTTATCCTTAATCTGTTTAACAATTTTTTCAATCGCCTCATTGCGCCCCACAATATCTTGAGCCATGTTTCTCATGAGATTATTAATATTGGTATTTATTGTTTCATTCGCTCGCCAAGGATTAACCGCAAACAGTGACTCTTCAGGTATTTTATAAGAAATGGCTTGTGCATTAAGCGTTGAGAAAAACACCAAGTTCTGTCCCTCAACTGTGATTTGAATATGATCTTTTTTGGAAATATAATTTGCCAAATGATTTTTGAGAAGGGTATCCAGTTTATCATCGACATTAGTATAGCCGAGCGAAAAATTAATATTCTCTAAATCAAGTATTTTAAGCACAGCCTCATCGCTTATTTCAAAGGTTATTTTCTTGTCTACGCGCCATTCTTCTTGCATTTTTTTTATTTTTAAACGGGCTGTGGCCATCATATCTTCCTTGGAAGGAAGAAGTGTATAATAGGTTTTAAATCTTCTAAAAAGTTTACTGGTATCTTGAGCGATCTGAGAAGTTTCGCCATCCGGATGAGCGGTGACAAAAACTTTCTTCATGAATTCTGCCAATAAATCATTCTTAATTTCTTTTTTTACCTGCAAAGATCCATCCTCTAGCACAAGAGAAATCGCTTTTTCATTAGTCTTAATCTCATCCCAACTCATGCGACTTTTTAAATCGGGAGAAATTAAAAGTTTCTGACCAATATTGGTATTGAGCATAAAAATATATTTAGACATCTCGTGCTCATAGCCTGTGCCATCTCTAAATTTTTTGCTTGTAATCATATTGGCTAAAAGGTCCATAAAATCGGAATGCACATAATCAGCCTCATCCACTAAGATAATCCCTCCATGAGGATTATCCTTAATAAATTTGGGAATTATCCCGGGAGATTTTTCATTATAACCAATCGTGCCAGGGATAGTTCCCCCCAATTTATTTTGATCTAAATCGCCATGTGCAAAGTCTTTCCCGTTGATCTCAAGAAAAGAATTTTTAAAAAAATGCTTAGCAAGTACTTTGCTTAAATAAGTTTTTCCTGCTCCTGGTGGGCCGAAGTTAAGAATTGCTAACATCATTTCTGGATTCGGATTAATAAAGTAGCTTTTTAAATCAATTTTTAATTGATGCTTTAATCCTTCATTGCCAATATAATCTTTACAAAAAATTTTCCATTTTTCTTCAAATTGTTCGTTAAAATTGCTCGCGCCAGGAATTAAATCAAGATGCAGTTTATCCTCAAGATAATGAGTGACATCCTCTTCTTCTAAGGCAAAAGAACCTTTGCTACCACTGTCCATCAGCTTGCCTAATTTTGCGGTAATTGCCCCTTCGAGCAGTTCTTTCAGCGCTGTTGGGTTGGCTCCCGCAGTTTGCTCCAGATTTTTATAACGTAAAGCTAGGTCGTAAGCCTCAGGACTTATTTCTCCTGAAAAAGTGTATCCAGGGCGAGAGTGTGCTTTTTTCCATAAATCAATTTTAGAAAGTTTAATACTTTGCACCGCTTCTGCATCAGAAAATTCTTTCACGTTCACCTCTGTCCATCTTCTTAAAAAAGCGGCATCGGAATAAAAGACACTGCTTTCCACGGAGGTGGTGGCCCAAATAAAAGTGATACGATTGTACTCATTTAGTTTTTGAGTAAGAAACCCCTTCAATGCATTTTTAGTCATATCTGTTGCAATATGAGCCTCATCAATAAAAAGAACGATTCTTTCATCCAGTTTTTTAGCAAGAACTTGCATTTCCTTAATGAGATTTTTTATCTCTGAAGGATCAGAAGGATTTGTTATTAAAGTAACAGGAAGTTCAAGAACGATAGGAGCCTTCATGTCCTTATAAAGCGTCGGATTATTTAATGCATCTACCTGAAGCATTTCAAGAATCGTCGATTTACCAACTCCCGCTTTTCCCGTGAGTAAAATATGGCCCTTTTCCACTCGATTAAGCCCATTGCGCACTTGCCTCATTTCCCAATCTCTTCCAAAATAGTTTGGTACCGTGTTATTCGCAATATCTTCCCCGGCTTTGTCATAATGATTATTTTCAAGAGCTCTTAATAATTTTTCAATAGACTCTTGCTCCATAGGATTTAAATCTAAACGCGCAATCTTGTCTTTTAAAAGCATCACTTTGGGAACATACCTTGTGTAGACAATCCTCGAAGGAGTGGCTTGCTCTAGTAGATTGATCATCTTTACTGGATGACCGATTTCAAATTGCGGAGGAAAACCAATTGATTTTTTAAAATCGTCGCTAGCATAATTGAGATTTCTCAGTGTCAGGATAAGTTGATTAAGTTTTTCTTGGGTGAGTATTTTTTTATTTAAAATATTTTGAACAAACGCCTCTACCTCCAACTCATTCCTGGCAAGACTCCAGCCATTAAAGGGTTTCTGTTGGGCGGTATTTCCTCTGCCTTTGACCGCTATCATCAGCGCCCCAGCATAGATTTCTTCAAATTCAGCATCGGTTTTTAAACTCGCTGGTATGATTTTTTCAAAGTCATTTAAAAATTCCGAAAGTTCTTCTAAGTTTTGAAAAGAACTGATCGGAATGCCATAGCTATTTGCGGTGGTGCTTTTTAATTGTTTTTTGGCATCCGTTAAACTGCTGCGATCTTGAGCTTGAATGCATAGAAAAGAAAACAAAAAGAGAACATAAAAGAAGAGATTTTTTGCAGGGTATTTTTTCATATAAAAAAGAATAGCGGAGTTTAAAAAAATATCTACACAGTGTGTAAAGTTTTCATTCTCTCTTTCTAGTTTTTAGAAATGCTCTAAAATCTTCTTCTATGTTTAAATTGCTTTTAATCGCTCTTCTTTTTCTTTCGCAGTTAATCTTCGCTCAAGACTTAAATACATTTATTAGAGAGATCAAAAGCAATCAAAACAAAGTCGCCGAATTTAATTATGTCGCAAATGTAGCAAAAGAGCTCGGCATTAAGCATGTCTATCTCTTCGGAGGCACCGCAACCAGC
>CAYQEW010000129.1:0-4867 GCA_964416605.1 uncultured Bacteriovoracaceae bacterium
GCAATTCCAAATTCAAAATGCATACTCGCTTGATTGCCTAAGAGGGGAAAAATTTGAGAGGCAGCGACATAAAATAAGTCATATTCTTCTTGCGACCATTTTAAATCTTTTAACTCTGCCATTTTTTCCAACCAATTTAAAGTAAGTTCTGCATTCTTGGACTGATAAGCAAGCACAAGGCCATTATACGCAGATGTTAATTTTGTTTTTCTCGATGTTGTATTTTTAAAGAGCTGTTCATAATTAGCTAGAGTTTTTTGGGTACTTACCATTCCCACCATATTCTTGGTTTTATCTAATTCTATCAACTCTGCGATTTGCAGAATTTTTTCTTTTAAATCTGGACTAATTTTAATTTTATTTTCTTTTATACTTTTTATTAAAAGTTCCTGTCCTAAAGACTGTTTATTTTTCTGAAACTCACTCATCATTGTCTTAACGAGCGAATCACTTATGGGATATAATAAGGAGTAATTTTCCGCAAGAGATACACTTTCTTGTTCTTTTTTCTCTGTCGATAAAAAATGTATTACAGGAAGGTAGGATTTTTCAAAAACAGCATTGGGCTTCTTTTGTAACAAGAGAATATTATACATTTGAGTATAAAATAAATGATTATTCGCTTGAGTTATTTGCTTAAGGGATGCAATAAGTCCTGTTGCATTCTGCTCTGATAATTTTACGTCTTCACTAGGTATTTGAGACTCTGCTAAGGCATAATGACTAAAGGCTTCTTGATATTTTGCCGCGCCATAATAAAGTTCTGCTTTCAGAAAAGCATATATATTATTTTTTTTATCAATTTGAGAAGCAATATCCAAAAGATTTATGGTGTAGGTAAAATGTATAGAGGCTCTTTGATTTTTAGAAATATAATTTGCTTCCTCATTATGCCATTTAAGGGCTGTATTTTTTATTTCTAGGCGCAATTCATCATTTAATAAATTTGATGATGCATCTTTGGCAACTTGAAGATAACGGTCTTTATTTTCACCTTGAGCATAATAAATGAGCTGCTCTAAATATTTTTTACCTTTTAAATTATCATCTTTTTGAGATTTAACCGACATTGCCCACAATTTCTGTGCGACTTGAACCTGACCTTTGTTTTCAGCTTTCTTGGCTAATTCTGAAAAATAATTTGCACCTTGATTTCTTGGATCTTGTTTGATAATTCCTAATGCTTCTTGATATTTCCCAAGATTAATCATGACGAAAGCAAGATCTTCATAAATACTATCATCGACATCTACGTACTGCTTTTGCCCTTTAAGCTCTAATGCTTTATTAAAATAAATATATGCATTTTGATTATCACCACTTTTATAATAGGACTCACCAAGATAAAATAAATCTTTCCCAGCCCATTTTTCCGAATAATCAATATTATTTTGGTAATTCAAAATAGCATTTTTAAAATCATTTAAATAATAATAGGTTTCGGCGAGTGCAAGCTGGTATCTTTTTTTAGATTTATTATCATACGCCCTATTAATCGCATTATTAAAAGAAGTTTCAGCTGCCCGCATTTCGCCTGTTTCTTTTTGGTAGAAAGCTAAAACATAGTAGGCATCGCTGATCGTTGGATGGCCAGGGAATTCTCGAATAAGCTTTTCACATTCATTCTTCGCTTTTAAATAATAACTATTTGATTCAACATAATAAGTTTGAGGATTAATATTTCGTTGAGAGCTTTCAGGCAAAGAAAAAAATTTTTTATTTTCAATCATTCTTATAATTCTGGCTTTTTCTAAATACAATTCAGATTTTTTAATAAGAAGATCATATTTATAGCCAACCTGTGAAGATAAACGATCAATCTCATTTATTTCTTTATCTATAATTAATTTTAAATTTTCAAAACGAGTATTACCTTGAGAGAAAACAAAAGAAGTATTAAGAATTAAAATAAATAAAAGGATTTTCATCTTAATTTATACAATTATTTGGCAACGCAAAAACATAGTCACCAAGCTCGTCTGCCCAAAATTCTCCTCTGAAATTCCAAAAATACTGCTTCTTATTGCGTTTTATGTATTTCACATCGCCTCTTTTGGATTCCAAGGACTCGTTGGCATAAACCTTTTGCTTCATTGTATCGAGAAGACTTAGTTTAATAGAACTCATTCCTTCAAAGGATTCTTCCATTTCTGCTAACTTATTTTTAAAACGCCTTAAAACATAATAACCAATATGTTGACGCATACTATCGACAACGTCATCGATATTCATGTTTAATCTTTTGTCTTCCGATGTGGTATTTTTTTTACTTAATATATCTCTTTCTTTTAAGGCCTTAAGGAGTGTTTCTTTGAGAACGACATATGCTGATTCTTTGTGAATAGCTTTTGTGAGCTTATTAATAAGAGAGTTGTCCGAAATGGACTTGTTTCCTTCAAGCTGAATAATTAAATTATAATAAGCTCTATAATCATCTTTATTACTTACTATATAGTTTTTTAATTTCTTAGTATCTTCGGAAAACTTACTATAAAAGCTATCCACTTCTTTTTGTGCATCTGTATAATGACACATCTTTAAATAAGAAAGCGATGTCAAAGAAAAAACTCCTGGGATAAAAACAAAATCCAAGAGAGGTGATTTATAGCTAACTAATTTCCCTAGGGAACGATTATAGTTTTTTAGATAATATTGACTCCAAGCCTCTTCGTAGAGTTGTTCGGGCCACACTGAGGATTTTTTACTTGTTTCATTATAACTATTTTGAGCCTCTAAATATTTTTTTTCATTAAAAAAACTCCTCGCGATTGCGAGTTGGCAATAATTTTTGTTATCGACATATTTCTTATCATTATATTCAACGCATTTTGAATAATAAGTTCTTGCTTCAGACTCATTATCTTTTAAAGAAGAAATAACTCCCAATAAATGGAGAGCAAAAGGATAGATTCTTGATTTTGAATCAATTTTTCCAAGATACATAAGAGCCTTATCAAGGTTATCTTCTGAAAAATATTTTTTAGCTAATATATAATAAATTTTTGAATTGCTTGATTTCAAAAGAACTTCTTCTGGAAGTGTAGAAAACAAAATCGTACCAGATTCATCCATTATTTTATCGAGTATGATTTCCATACTTGCTGGAATCATTCCTTTTTTTACAAACATATACTCTTTCACATACGGAAGAGAAGCCAAGGGGAAACCGCGACTGGTTGTTCCATCAATAATCTTTTCAAAATCAGCAAAAGTAAATTTTGTTACCTCTGCAAAATTTTCAGAAAAACCAATAAAAGACAAAAATAGAATCAAGTTTTTTATATGTTTCATAGTATTTTTTTAAAATGTATAATTTGCACCAAATGTAATATCAAATTTATGAAAAAATGTTTTATCTTCTAAAAAACTGCCCGTGTTAATATCTTGGCTATATATTTTAGCTTGATAATGATATCCATTAAAATCTAAACGAGTACTCCAATGCTGACTTAAATAAATACGCATTCCCATTCCCCAAGTAAAGCCTATATTGTTTTCATTAACTAATTCATTAGGAGATGTTGAATAGTTAGGACTTCCGGTGAAATAATTAACATTATTTTGATCGCCAATACTGGCAACTCCAAGTCCGATAATCCAATCAGTATAAATTATTTTATCAAACATATTTATTTTAGAATAAAAGGGAGACCAAAGAACCTTTGCAGTAATGACTCGACTCAGTTTACGATAAAAAGGGACGGTTCCTTGCTCTTGAACTCCTTTTGCCCATTTATTTTCACTTCCTGTATTTTGAGAGAAGGTAACATCAAATCCCCAGTTTTCATGAAAAAAATAACCTAGGCTTATTTTCCCAGAATAAACATTGAGAAAAGACTCACCTATATCTTTTCCGAGTCCCAGAGAAACAAAAAATTTATTTTCCTTAAAAAATTTACGATGCTGAAGGACGTACACTTCCTTGTCTTTATCAAGCCAGTTAAAATCATACGTATTTTTTTCTGCCGCACAAACTAAAGAACCTAGAAAAAGAAAAAATAAAATAAAAATTTTTTTCATAGAGTATCACCTATTCAATATTTAACTTTATTTTATTTTAACATCAGAATGAAAGAAGTCGCGCTAGGCAAGAAGAGCCTAGCGCTTTAGAAAAAATAAATTATTCGCCACATCCACACTTGGAATTACTATCTTTTTTAAATTTAAACTCCACTCTTCGGTCTTTATCTAAAAGTGACTGTAAATCTGTAAGCTGAGCAACTCTTTTATCAAAACTAATGGCATCACCGCATCCGTATTCTTCCATTGGTATTTGTAATCCCTGAGATTTTAGGTATGTTTTTGAAGTAACAGCTCTTCCATCGGAAAGCCACTGGTTGTGCGCTTTAGCAATCTCTCTATTTTTATTTCCTTGAATACTGGCATGTCCTTCAACGCAAATCTTTTTAATCTCACAACGCTGTGCATTTTCTTTAATTTTTTGTGCAACTTCTTTCAAAGTAACTTTTCCATCTGGTTTTAAAAAAGTTTTATCATTCTCAAAATTGACCAGTGCTTGAAGCGCTTTATTACAATCAAAAGGCGCTGGTGCAGGCTTGTTTTGTGGCATACATGCACTCGTTAAACACATCTTCTCTTGTTTGATCGCAAGTTCTGTTAGTTCTTCCGCAAGCGCAATTTCTTTGCGAGCACTATCAAAACCTTTTTGCTTTATTTCATTGCCGGCCCACTGAAGAGCAACTTCAGCCCTTGCGACACTTTCTTCGCAGCAAGCCCAGCCTCTCATGCCTTTTAATTCATCTAATTTTTTCCATAAATCATCGCGAATATATTTGGTATTTTCAATCCGATCCAATCCACTGGCGTAAGGATCAACTGTCTCTTTTTTTTCTAACTGATTAATAAG
>CAYQEW010000130.1:0-4814 GCA_964416605.1 uncultured Bacteriovoracaceae bacterium
ATTTTAGTTTGCAAAAAGTTCGAAAATCACTAGGCAAACAACTTTCAGGAGGAGAGCGCAGACGAGTCGAAATTGCGCGCACACTTGCATTAGAGCCCAAGTTTGTTCTTCTTGATGAACCTTTTGCTGGCGTTGATCCTCTTGCGGTAAATGAAATTCAAAATATTATTATCAGTTTAAAGAAAAAAAATATTGGAGTTCTCATCACGGATCATAACGTTCGAGAGACCTTAGGAATCGTTGAAAGAGCTTATATTATGAATATGGGAGAAGTTCTTATTCATGGTAAGCCCGATGAAATTATCAATAGTGAAATTGCAAGAAAATATTATTTGGGTGATGAATTTAAATTGTAGGAGTTTTTAGTTATGGCGATTAAACTTAATCAAAGTTTAAAACAAACGCAGAATATGCTGATGACGCCTCAATTGCAGCAAGCAATTAAGTTGTTAACTCTCACTCACATGGAACTGGCAGATGTTATCAGTCAAGAGATGGTTGAAAATCCGATGCTTGAAGAACATGGAACAGAGAGTTCTTTTGATGAAATAAAAAAAGAAAATGATGAGGGACGAGAGGCTAAACAAGAAGATTTTGCAGGTCCAGAAATCGTAGAGGGAGCCAAAGATAATTTTGACTGGGATTCTTATGTCGATTCTTTTAATTCGTCTTCATCGTCACCTCCAGGGGTTTTAGAAAGACAATCAAAAGAAGATGCCATGAATTATGAAAACATGGTAACTCAAGGCCAAACACTTGCAGAGCATTTAGAATGGCAACTTAGAATGGCAGATTTAAGTTCAAAAGAAATGCACTTAGCTGAAAAAATTATTCATAATATTAATGATGATGGTTATCTTGAAGATACTCTGGAGAACATCATGCAGGGTATTGATATTTCTCTTCGAGAGGCATTGGAAGTTTTAGAGAAAATTCATCAGCTTGATCCCTTGGGGTGTGGTGCTCGCAGTCTTGAGGAATGTCTTTTGATTCAAGTGAGAAGTGCGGGCTATACCACACCTCTTATTGAAAAAATAATTAACTTTCATTTAGAAGATTTAAAATCAAGAAATTATACTAAACTCAAAGAAAGTCTTTTGGCGGAAAAAGAGCATATTCTTTTTGCCGAAAGTGTTATTCAAAACCTTATTCCTAAACCAGGAAGGCTGATTTCTTCAGATCAGGTTCAATATGTTGTCCCCGATATTTATATAAAAGAAATTGCAGGAGAGTACGTTGTTGCTCTTAACAATGAAGGAGTTCCCAAGCTTCGTATTTCTAATTTATATAAAGATTTGGTAAAGAAAAAACCTCACTCGACTCAAGCGCAAACCGAGACCAAAGAATACGTCCAAGATAAATTGCGATCTGCAATGTGGCTTATTAAATCAATTGAGAATCGCCAGAAAACTATTTACAAGGTTGCGGAGGCAATAATTCGTTATCAAAAAGAGTTTTTCAAGCGCGGTCCGACTTGTTTAAAACCGATGATCCTAAAAGACATAGCACAAGAAATTGGCGTTCATGAGTCAACTGTCTCAAGAGTAACCACCAATAAATTTGTTCACACTCCTTTAGGTGTTTTTGAATTAAAATATTTTTTTAATGTAGGAATTGGCGCCAAAAACGGCGGTTTAGACACGACTTCAGAAACTTTGAAGCTAAAAATTAAACATCTTATTCAACAAGAAGATCCTAAAAAACCGCTCTCAGATCAAAAAATCGTCAATATTTTAAAGCATGATGGTACAATAGTAGCAAGAAGAACCGTGACAAAATACCGAGAAGGCTTAGAAATAGGTTCTTCGGCTCAACGAAAGAAATAAGGAGGTGGCAAGATAAAGTAAAAAAATGAATTGAATTGTCTTTTTTAATAATTAACTTTTAAGAGGAACGTAAGCTATGAAAGTAATGATGACATTTAAAAACATTAAACACACCAAAGCATTAGACGAAAAAATCAAAGAAAAATCAGAAAAATTAAAAAAATATTTTGAAGGAAATGTGAATGTGCAGTGGTCATGTTCAGCTATTCCAATGAACCATGTTGCCGAAATTAAAGTCGTGGGACCTCATTTCACCATTTTTGCGACGGCAACAGATGATAATCTTTATAAATGTCTTGATAAAGTTTTAGATAAAGCAGAAATACAACTTCAACGAAAAAAAGATAAAACACGCACTAAAATACATGGAAAAGAAGGGATGAGAGATATATCCTTTAAATTGGTTGATCCTATTCTAGATGAGGTTGACTTTGAGTTTGAAGAGGATATATTAAGAGCAGCCTAAGGGCCTAGTAGTTTTTAACTACTATAATATTTAAAAATAAAAGTTACGGCTCGAATGAGCCGTTTTTAATTTCTACACTATTGATGAAGCCAATGCGATTTTGGCGCTGTCCCGCAACTGTGATTATCCTTCCTTAGGGTATAAGCCAGATCTCTTGTGTAGATAAAAATACCCGCGGAGGCTGAAAAATGAAATTAATCTTTTTGTTATTTTCTTATTCTATTTTTTCTCAAGTTCTTCTACCTGAAATTTATATTATTGGAGCAAGGGAAAAAGAACTTATTCAAAATTATATTCCCTCAACTTCACTTATTTCAAAAAATCAGCTTGATCATAATGCCAATCAAAATATTGTAGAGAGTTTGCAAAAGATACCTGGGCTTCAAATAACTCAAAGTGGCAATAAATTTTCTGAGTCTCAAATATATTTGAGAGGAACAGACAATAAACACACACTTGTTTTAATTGATGGCGTTGATGTGAGCGACGCAAGCATCATTGGTAAGTCGGTGAATCTTTCCTATCTTAATACAGAGGATATTGAAAAAATTGAGATTATTAAAGGGTCTCAGGCCATGCGCTTTGGAAGTAATGCATTGGGAGGAGTCGTTAGTATTATAACTAAAAGTGGGGACTATAAAACGAAATCTAATTTTGAATTAGGACTTGATTCTTTTAATTCATATAGATTTTCAGGAAGCCTGCAAACACGAGGAAAGCTAGGCGGACTTAGATTAAGTGCCTTTCATGAAAACTTTGGAGGCTTTGATTTATCTTCTCAAAATGGTGAGCATGATGGAGGCAAAAACTCTCAAATAAGTTTCAAGTACGATACTTCACTGAGTAGCTATGTGAAATTTGAAATGGGCGGTAAATTACAAGTGAGTAAAAATGATAATGATGAGTATATAGCGGGTGTTGGTATTAAAGATGATGTCAATGATACATCATCTCAGTGGCAACAAAATATTTGGCTGTCACCAACCTATGAAAAAAAACAGACAAAAATTTGGGGGCTTTATTCTTTTACGAGAAATTTACGTCATTATGACAATCTCTCAGATGGTGGAACAATTAAAGAGGAAGAGGGAGAGTACCAAGGAAAGTCTCATCAGGTTGATTTATCTTGGCAAGAAAAATGGAAAAATTTTAAAACAACTTTAACCTATCGATTTGATTTTGATGAAGCTTCAAGTCACTATTTTACTCCTAATTTTTCCTCATCATTTCCCTTAACCAGTTTAACGAATCATTCGTTTGCTATGATACTAAAAAAAGATTTCGCTAAATTTTCTTATGAACTAGGACTCAATCACCATATAAATTCACTTTTTAATTATTACATGACCTATCAAGCGGGAATCAGTTATCGATTCTCTGCAAAGCATACACTCTCTTTGGATATGGGTAAGGGGTATCATTTGCCAGGACTCTACGAGTTTTTTGATTCACAATACGGCAATCAGAATTTAATTCCAGAAAGTAATCTCTCTTTTGAACTAAAAAACAAAATTGAAGTGAAGCAAGTGACTTATGATGCAAGTCTTTTTGTGAATTCACTTAAAAACCTTATTACCTTTGTAAATAATAAATATCAAAACCAAAAAGAAAATCAAATTCTTGGACTCGAGCAAAATATTGCTTACTCCCACAAACTATTTCAAATCAATGCCAATCTAACGGCAATGCATTTTTCAGAGAGCAGTATTTTAAAAAAATCATCCCTCCTTGCTTCATTGCAAATGAGCTATGGCAAAAGATGGAAGCCTTCGCTTAACTTAAGTTATCGAGGAAAATATAATGATCTTGATTTCGCTGGAAATATAATTTCTCGTGATCCTTTTGGGCTTGTTCATTTGGGATTAGAGTATGCTTGGAATAAAAACATGAGTGTTCAATTTTTTGTTCGCAATGTTTTGGATTATGATTATCAAGAAGTTTGGGGTTATCAAAGTCCAAGGAGAAATGTAGTATTAAATCTGAAAGGTAGGTTTTAATGAATTTACAAATTTTACTCCTGGCAGTATTGCCGCTGTTTGTTTTTGTTATTATTGACGCGATATACGGAGCTCAGCAGGCTCTTAAAGGGGCAATCATTGGAGCCATCTTTGAGATTGTTTTGGGCCTATTTATGTTTGGAGAGATTGATGAGGTGAGTATCATTTCCTTTCTTCTCGTGGTGGTTTTAGCAGGTATTTCTTATTATAAAAAAGATACAATTCATTTTAAATTTCAGCCAGTAATTCTGGGAATTGTTATGGGGCTTTTCTTTCTGATTAGTTTTTATTTGGGACATCCTCTTCTTCTTTTATTTGTGGAAAAATATCAGGGAAGTCTTCCTTTGCAAATGCGAGGAGTGATGGGCAATCCGGTCTTTATTGAGTTTTTGCGTCTTGCTAGCCATTATCTTGGGTACGGTATGATTATTCATGCTCTTTGTATTGCTTGGGCTGCGCTTAAAGCAAGTAATTGGGTTTGGCTAACGGTGCGATTTTTAGGGCAGTTTGTGATGATTTTTGTGG
>CAYQEW010000131.1:0-4779 GCA_964416605.1 uncultured Bacteriovoracaceae bacterium
CCCAGTGCTACAGGGCAATGGCGCGTGTCAGCCAATCAAATTGTGCGCTATCGCTTCAGTAATGCCTTTGATACTAAACGCAGTTTTGACAACGTTAATGCTAGTGAGTTTGATATTGAACTAAGTTATATGCGGGTGAGAACTCTGGGGTGGAGTTTTGAGGAGTGGTCGGAGTTAAATAAAAATATAAGTGAAGAGTTTATCGCTCGAGGCTGGGTAGAATTTAAGCAAAATCATGTATTTACTACTGCTGCGGGCAAGATTCTCGCAGATTTTCTGATTGATAAAATTTTAGCCAATCATTGACAAATTTTAATATGTTCCCATCTTATTAGAGAAATAGAAGGAGTCCTTAAATGAACGAAACAACTGAAAACGTGGAAGAAGTAAAAATAGAAGAAGCAAATCAAATTGATGATTTGACACAGGTCGCTCAGCTCACAAAAGAGATTGAAGAGCACAAAGCAAAGTATCTTTACCTCGCAGCAGAGATGGATAATGTAAAAAAGAGAAATCAACGCGAGCAAGAGCAAATTCATAAATATGGTCAAGAGAAAATACTCAAGGACCTTGTTGAAGTAGTAGATAATTTTGATCGCACAGTTGAAGCACTAAGACTTGATAACGATGACAAGGTGAAAAATATTGTGGTGGGGATTGATATGGTGAGAAAGCAATTTCTTGATACCCTTTCCAAACATGGCTTAACGACAATCGCTTGCGTTGGAGAATTCGATCCAAATTTTCACGAAGCTCTCGGACAAGAAAAAGTAGAAGGAGCAAAGAAAAATGAAATAAGTAAAGTGTTTCAAAATGGTTACGTGTTAAGTGGCAGAGTTTTAAGAGCTGCCAAAGTAATGATTGCGCAGTAATAAACAATAGAATTATAAAGGAGTATTTATGGGAAAAATTATCGGAATTGATTTAGGAACCACCAACTCATGTGTGGCAGTATTAGAAGATGGAAAGTATAAAATTATTGCCAATGCGGAAGGGCACAACACAACGCCTTCTATCGTTGGTTACACAAAAGATGACACAGTGGTTGGCCAAGTTGCCAAAAGACAAGCGGTGACGAATCCAGAAAAAACTTTGTTTGGGATTAAGCGATTAATCGGAAGAAAATTTGAGGACGAAGAAGTACAACGTTTTAAAAAAGTAGCTCCTTTTGATATCGTGAAAAATTCTAACGGAGATGCTTGGGTAAAAGTTGATGGCAAAGATGTTTCGCCACAAGAGGTCTCAGCGCGTATTTTAGAGAAAATGAAAAAATCCGCAGAAGATTACTTAGGCCATGCGATTACAGAAGCTGTCATCACTGTTCCTGCCTACTTTAACGATTCACAACGTCAAGCAACGAAAGATGCAGGAAAAATTGCAGGCCTTGATGTGAAACGTATTATCAACGAGCCAACTGCTGCTGCGCTAGCTTATGGACTTGATAGTAAAAAAGATCAAAATATTGCGGTCTTTGATTTCGGGGGAGGAACGTTTGATATCTCGATCTTAGAAATTACTTCTGATGGAGTTTTTGAAGTTAAAGCAACCAATGGAGATACTTTTTTAGGTGGAGAAGATTTCGACTATAAAATTATTGATTTCTTGGCAGAAGAATTTAAAAAAGAAAATGGAATTGATTTAAGAAAAGATAAAATGGCTCTGCAAAGACTCAAAGAAGCAGCGGAAAAAGCAAAGCATGAACTTTCGACAACAACGACGACAGATATTAACTTGCCTTTTATTACTGCAGATGCAACGGGGCCGAAACATTTAAATGTTAATTTGACGCGCGCTAAGTTTGAGGCTTTAGCAGCTCAATTAATTGATAATCTAGCGGGACCATGTAAAACCTGTATTAAAGATTCAGGCCTTAGCTTAAATGAAATTCACGAAGTTATTTTGGTTGGTGGATCGACAAGAATTCCAGCGGTTCAAGAAAAAGTAAAACAAATTTTTGGCAAAGAGCCTTCTAAGGGAGTTAATCCGGATGAAGTGGTAGCAGCTGGTGCTGCGATTCAAGGTGGTGTACTTGCTGGAGACGTTAAAGATGTTCTTCTTCTTGATGTCACGCCTCTTTCTTTAGGAATAGAAACTCTCGGTGGCGTTATGACAAAACTGATTGAGAAAAACACAACTATTCCAGTGAAGAAATCTCAAGTTTTCTCTACTGCTCAAGATAATCAACCAGCGGTTAATATTCACGTGCTTCAAGGTGAAAGAGAATTTTCTAACGATAATAAAACGCTAGGAAGATTTGATTTACTTGGCATTCAACCAGCTCCAAGAGGCGTGCCTCAAATTGAAGTGACTTTTGATATTGACGCGAACGGTATTATTAATGTTTCGGCTCTAGACAAAGCAACGAATAAAAAACAAGAAGTGCGTATTACCTCTGGTTCAGGCCTAAGTGAAGATGAAGTAAAACGCATGGTTCGCGAGGCAGAAGAAAATAGAGAAAGCGATAAGAAAAAAAGAGACGTAGTGGATGCTCGCAATAATCTAGACTCGCTTATTTTCTCAACCGAAAAAGCGATGAAAGAAGGTGGAGATAAAATCCCACAAGATAAAAAGACGGAATTAGAAGGAGCGGTAACAGAAGCGAAATCTAAATTGACGAGTGAAAATCTTGATGAGATAAAAGCAGCGACTGAAAGATTGCAAAATGTTTCTCACTCTCTTGCTCAACAAATGTATGGACAAGCTGGAGCAGAGACTCAAGCAGAACCTCAAGCGAGTGAGACCGACACTTCATCTCAGAAAAAAAATGATGATGATGTAGTGGATGCAGATTTCAAAGAAGTTTAACCACGCGCAAACATTAACGAAGACAGGCAGGGGATAACATCCCCTGTTTTTATTGGAAGTAGAAGCTATGGCACAAAGAGACTATTACGAAATTTTGGGTGTAACAAAGTCGGCAAGTAAAGAAGAGATTAAAAAAGCTTACCGCAAATTGGCGATGACTTATCATCCTGATAAAAACCCCAATAATCCAGCAGCTGAGGCAAAATTTAAAGAAGCTTCTGAAGCAGCAGATGTTTTACTTAATGATGAAAAGAAATCTCGCTATGATCAATTCGGTCATGCGGGAGTTGGAGGCATGGGAGCTGGAGCAGGTGGTTTTGGCGGCGGAGATTATTCTGACTTGGGAGATATCTTTGGCGATATTTTCGGCGATATTTTTGGCGGTCAGGGAGGCGGACGAAGACGATCTGGCTCTCGAGCACGTGCCGGAAGAGATCTAGAGCATTCAGTAACTATTGAGTTTACCGAAGCGGCATTTGGCTGTGAAAAAGAAATCACCCTTCATAAATATGTTTTAAAAGAAGGAACTACTCCTGAAAAATGTAGTGCTTGTGGCGGTGCGGGAGAAATTAGACGTCAGCAAGGTTTTTTTACTATCGCGCAAACTTGCCCAACTTGTGGGGGCGCGGGTGAAGTGTCTCAAAGAGAAAAAAAGAAAAGTGTTATTAATGTTAAAATTCCAGCCGGAATTGATAATGGTCAAAGACTTAAATTGCGTGCCGAGGGTGAACCTGGCACAGGGGGAGGACCTAACGGCGATCTCTATGTTTTAGTGGAAGTGAAGGAGCATAAAATATTTGAACGAGACGCTTTTGATGTTCACTGTGACGTACCTATTACTTTTTCGCAAGCGGCTCTGGGAGCGGAGATAGAAGTTCCCACGCTCCATGGCTCTGTTTCTGTAAGCATTCCAGCGGGTACGCAATCCCATAAAAAAATGAGATTAAAAGCGAAGGGGATTCAGCGTTTAGGGGCGAGTTCTCTAGGTGATCAAATTATTAATATTGTCATAGAAACTCCTACCAAATTAAATTCTGAACAAAAAGAATTATTTAAAAAATTAGCAGATTTGGAACACACTCATTCTAATCCTTTAAGCAAAGGTTTTTTTGATAAGGTGAAGGATCTTTTTCAGTAGGATTATATGAACTTTTTAAAGTTATTTTTTGTTTTATTCTTTGTTTCGTCTTGTGCTACTCCTAAGTATGAATTTAGAACCGCAGCCCATTACTCTCATTCCGCTTTTTTATTGGAATTAGATAAATTGGAAAAAGCTGAGAATTGGCAGCAAATTATTACTTTAACTCAGGAAGATTCGGATTTAGAAGATTATAGTTCCTATAATAAATGTAAGATCAAAGTACTTCAGGGAAAAGCTCATTACTACACCAATAATTTTTTGATGGCACAAGAAATTCTCAAAGCTGCTGAAAAAGATTCATTGCAAGTAGAGCCTCTTTATTCTCAAATACTTCTTTATCAAAATTTAGTTTCTCATAAAAAAGATGGGATTTTACTGGACTCTATTACAAAAATTAATCACCTTAAGTTATCGGGAGCCGATAGAAAATTACATCTTGCTTTACAAAACAAACCTCAGTCTTCAAAGGTCTTTCAAGAAACAGTCCCTTCTTCTTTGGCTACCAAAAATATCGTTGAAAAAATAAATTTAACCAAGATAGGGGTTGTACTTCCTTTGAGCGGTGAAAAGAAAAACTTTGCCCAAAGTGTTCTTAAAGGAATTCAATTTTCTCTTGGAGAAAATATCGAACTCATCGTTAAAGACGATGAAAATAACTCACTCACGGGATCAAAGATTGTTCAAGACCTCATTGCGATAGATAATGTTGCTCTTATTATTGGGGGATTATTTTCACCTCTTGCTCAAGCGGAGGCAATAGAGTCTCTCACAGAACAAACGCCCTTTATTTCTCTTTCTCCAGTACTGAGTAGTAAAATCCAAAAAAACCACCT
>CAYQEW010000132.1:0-4745 GCA_964416605.1 uncultured Bacteriovoracaceae bacterium
GTTTTGTAGAGTGATTCCAAATATAATCAGCCATCGCATTTACTTCAGCCATATTCTTAATCATAAATTCAGGTTTAGAATTATTCGCCTGATTAAAAAAAGCTGGCATGCGTGAATGCGCATTAAAAGTAAACGGAGACCAAATCCAATTTTTAATAAACTCTTTAGAAAGTTTTGATTGAATCTTCGTAAGCTCTGGACCTGGTTTTCTTAAATGCTCCCAACCTTCAATTTTATGGCATCCATAGCAACCATTCCCTCGAATAAGCTCTCTTCCGGCATTAAGTTTATCTGCCATCGCAATTGTCTCTGAACTTTTATGGCATTTAACACAAGAAGCTTCCGTATTTTGTAAAGGATACATTGCTTGAGGAATATGATGCGCTTCATGCCAACCATATTTTTTCTCCCAAACCTTAGCTTGTTCTTCGTTGCGTGGAGTGTGAGCTGGTGAGTTAAAATCAAAGACGCGATGCCCTTCACCTTGGTGACACGAAGTACAACCAAAATCCTTCATCGGGTGTTTAGAATTGATACCGACTGCGAGCTCATCAAGCTTAGGGTGAGTGCGATAAGGTTGTTCCTTATCTTCAAAACCAGGCTTATCAATGAAAACGTGGCAAGTCATACAGCGATCAACTTTCGGTGTTTGTTGAAAATAGCGATCATCGGAAACATTGTTTATGACGACCTGACGAACTTTCAGTGTCGGATCCATAAAATCAATAAAAGGTAGATTGCGAAGTAAAAACAGAGGAGATTTTTCAGTTTTTTCTTTTACTAATAAAAGTCTGTCTCTCGCTCCAGTTAGGTCACTTAATTTTTTTTCAGACTCTTCTTTTTTAGAAGTAAATTTTCCTAACTCTGCCACTACTTCTAATTTTTGCAGTTCAAGTGATTTGAGTTTATCTTTTCCTGAAATTTCCAAAGCTTTATACTTATCTAAAAGTTCTTTGTATTCTTTCGCTTCTTCAAGTTCACCATGAGAAAAATAATGCTCATATTTAAATTGATACGCGCCTGCATTTGCCCCATTAGAGCCATTCTGCATATTTTGAATATAAATAAGTTTATTTACTTCTTCTAATTTATCATTGATTTTATCAATTGCTTTTTGATGTTTTTCCATCTCAGAAGTTTCAGCTTTGATATCTTTCTCAACTTGAGCCACTTCTTTTTTATCAATGGTGCTATCAATTTCTTGAATTTTCTTTTGAGTTACTTCTTTTTCAATATCCATTCCCTTAAGCTGAAAAGCTTTCCAAGGACGAATATAGTCATCTAAAAATAACCAAAGAACCGATATAAGAAAAATGACCGAAATAACGGCAAAAATCTTATTCAGTTTATTTGTATTATAAAACATTCCAGGTTCTTTGTTGCTCATATATCCTTAACCTTCTCTTAAATATTTAACTCAAACTCAGGCATTGCAACAATGTACTTAAGGTTAATAAACCATCTTAAATACATTTTAATAGGAAGACTCATCATGATCAAAAGAAGCATCACGAGTATTGTGTAACGAACTCTTCCCATACTTTGTAAATACTCTTTTCCTTTCCATTTCGTGAAAGCCCACGCTCCCCCTGCAAAATAGGCAAGAATAGAAAAAATTCCCATGATTTCACGAAGTAATATACTTGTTGGTAAACTCATATTAAGAAGTTTAATCCAAAAATATTCTGCTAAATTGACGTTGTTCGCTGCCTCAACTTTATGCAGATCCCAAACTTCAAAAGGTCCATAGAATGTCCAGTTAGGGCCTCTCATCGCGGTTCCCACAATAATAAGGAATATCCATAAAACGAGCCATCCAAAGAGAAAAGAAATGATCGCAAATTTTCTTTCTTTAAAAGTAAAGTAACCATTTCCTTTAGGATTTTTATCAATATAAGGAATCGCAATAAGCCCTGCCAAAATAAGAACCGGAAGCACAACCCCTGCGATCCAAGGGTCAAAATAAACGAGAATTTCTTGTAGACCTAAGAAATACCAAGGAGCTTTCGCTGGATTGGGTGCCCAGGTTGGGTTTGCTGGCTCCTCTAGCGGTGACTTAAAAAAGATCGCCCAAACAACTAAAAAAACCGTACAAAGAATAATGGCAAAAAGCTCTGTATAAACGAGATTGGGCCATGACCAAACTTTTTCTCTATTCTCTGGAGTGCCTTCTATCGGGGACTCTCCGCGTTCAATGCGTTTATCGTTTTCAATCCCTAAATGAAGTGCAAACCAAGTTGTTCCGATAACAAGAGCCAAAAGAAAAATAATAGGCACGTTATCGTTAGTCATCCCAAAGTTAGTTCTAAAAACAGGATCCAAAAGAAGAATTGCTACAGAAATAACAAAACCCACTGCGAGAATATATCCTGTAGATTTTCTCGCAAACGCTTCTACATTTTTTATCATCAAATAAAATAACGCGATCACAATCGTAAAAGAATAGACTGGATTGGCGATTTGATTAATTAGTTCTTTCATATTTTATCTATCCTTCTTTTACTCAAATAGTCCTAAAGCGGAGCTGAAATACCACCGTCTTTTCTCACTCTCCAAAAGTGAACAGCGATAAGAAGAGCTACAACAAGTGGAATAAAAACACAGTGAAGAATATAAAAACGAAGAAGTGTTGCCTCTCCTACAAATCTTCCTCCGAGCAATTGAAAGCGCACATCGTTCTTATCACTCACCATGACAAAATCACCAATTTTAGCCAACGCCGCACCAGGTCCTCCATTTCCTAAAAAAGGAGTCGCTTTTGCCATATTCGATCCAACGGTAACCGCCCAAATAGCGAGCTGATCCCACGGAAGAAGATATCCGGTAAAAGAAAGAAGAAGAGTCAGAACAAGAAGGATAACCCCCACGCCCCAGTTAAACTCTCTTGGTGGTTTATAAGATCCTGTCATGAAAACGCGGAACATATGAATCCACACAGTGATAACCATTAAGTGGGCTCCCCAACGATGAAGCTCTCGCATAATCCCCAAAGGCACATGCTCTCTCATTCCGACGATATCGTTAAATGCGTATTCCGCGGTTGGGCGATAATAAAACATAAGAAGAACACCAGTGATTGCCAAAGCAAGAAAAACAAAAAATGTTAATCCGCCCATACACCAGGTGTACCCAAGCTTTACCCCTGATTTTTTTAATTTAATAGGATGCAAGTGAAGGAAAACGTTACCTGCCACAACCGCAGCGCGATTTCTTGCATTAGTCGGCGGGCCGTGACGAAAAATAGATTTCCAAACCTGAGTTTCTGAAATTTGTTCTGCTAAACTGCGTTTTTCTGCCATATATTATCCTTCTAAACTGAAATATAAGAGTCTGGAAGATTCCACTCGCCTTTTTCAAAGCGGAAAACCTTACTTTTATCCACAACAATTTTCCCTTCAGCATTAAGAGAAACCTTGTAACGCTCTAAAGGTCGCGGTGCGGGCCCCTCGAAATTAACTCCCGATGGATAATAACCTGATCCATGACAAGGGCATTTAAATTTACTTTCTGCTGGAAGCCAGTTCGGAATACATCCTAGATGGGTACAAATATTAGAAAGTGCGGCAAGTCTTCCGTCTTTTTTATAAATCCAAACTCCATAACCGTTTTTCCAACGCTCATCGACTCCGTTTTCATATTCCGTAGGAAATCCTGCGATAAAATCAGTAGGTGGTTCGAACACCACATTGGGGTAGAGATAGCGAAAAACAAATCCCGCAAAACCAGCCACAGCCGAGCTAAAGGCAACCCAGCCCACTGTGACATAACTAAAAAACTCGCGCCTATTTAGGCCATGCTTTTGCTCATCCATGGATAACTCCACAATATTTTTTATAGATAATTTAGGGCATTATGAAGCTAAAGGGTTAATTTTTCAACAGATTTAAAACCTGTCTTGCCTTTGTTGAAATTTTGATATTGGGATCCTGTAAAGAATACTCACTCACTAAAAGTGCTAAGTCAGTCCAAGGATTTTTTTCCAATAATTCCAATATGTTAAATTTGATCCCTTCAAGTTCCAAAGAACTGAGTTCTCCGCGAGTCTCCTCTTTTTTTTGCAGAATATCTTCCAAGAGAGGAAGGGCAGCATTTTCCTGAAAAGGAATAAGACCTAAAGCACTTGTGAGTCGAAGTTGCAAATCTTGGCTTTGCAGATAATGCAAAAGATAGCTCTTGCCTGATTCTTCCTTGTGCTGCGCAATAGTGAGAAGAGTGACCTGAATAAGACCCTTATCCTGCAATTCAAAAGAGCGATAAACTTGTGTCCAATCAATAACAGAGCCTCTCGGCAACTGGCTTATCGCAATCATTGCCTGATACTTAATTTCAGGATCCGTTTCTAAGAGTGCTTGGGACAATACTTTGGAAGCTTGAGGACTATGAAGAGCTCCAATGGCGGTTATCACAAACTGTCTTGTTTTAGTGTCTTGGCTAGAAGTATAAACACTGGATAGATTGTCGACAAGCCAAGGCACTTCACTGGCAGGAATTTTATTTCCTGCAATATATTTAGAAAGCTCAAAAGCGGCTACCCATCTATTGCCAAAAGTTTTTGACTGAAGCTCCGCCACTAAATCTTTATAGTCTTTTCCCGTTGAAAGCATTTTAGTAACACCAAAAATAATGAGTGCTCCAAAGAGAACAATCGCTATCGGAACCGCAATGCCACTAGTAGGGGATTTATCAAAAATTTTTTTCTCAGCCATAGCTACTGAGTAGCAAAGAAGATAAGGGCTTTCAAGTGC
>CAYQEW010000133.1:0-4627 GCA_964416605.1 uncultured Bacteriovoracaceae bacterium
AAAATAATGCCGTCCGTTTTGGCATCAACGATGAGAGCGGAAATACCTTTATGCTTTAAAGTCGAATCAATTGTGCCGTAGACGACCATCAAATCGGCGTAGCCAGCATTGGTGATCCACATTTTTTCGCCATTGATGATCCAGGCATCCCCCGGCATCTTTAAAATGAGTTTTAATACCAGCGGCATCAGAACCATTTTCTGGTTCAGTCAGACAGAAAGAGGCAATTTTGAAATCTTGCGTAAAAGGAGTGAGAAATTTTCTTTTTTGCTCCTCGCTTCCTGCAATTGCGATAGGCAGTAGCGCAAGATCATTAGCCATAATGGAGGTATTCACTCCCAGACATCCATAAGATAGATTTTCAGTAATAAGAACAGAATCGAGAGCGGAAAACCCTGCTCCTCCAAACTCCGCTGGAATACAGGTATTGAGAAGTCCTAGTTCCCAAGCTTTCTTCATAATATCTAAAGGAAATTTACCCTCTTGATCAAGCTCTGAGGCATAAGGAATTATTTCATTTAAGGTAAATTTTTTTACGAGGTCGATGATCTCAATTTGTTCTGGTGAGTACTCAAAATTCATATGGTTATGATAGGCAAAAAATCGAAATAAGGCAATGATAGATGTCTGAATAAACCTATTGTTTGAGAGATAATTGTGAAAAAAAAGGAAGTTCTTTAAGTGGCTCGCGTACAAAAATTCTTTCCTTCCATTTTGGGTGAGGAATGATGAGATTATTTTCATTTATTCTTAGGTGGTTCCAAAAAATAATATCGATATCAATAAGACGTGGTCCATATTTCATTAAACGAACACGCCCCATTTGTTCTTCAATAGCCAAGCATTCATTTAAACATTCTAAGGGAGATATTTTAGGCAATTTAAATTCATGAACTTGGTTGAGAAAATCAGGTTGATCTAAAAAATCAACGGCTTTTGTTTCACAAATCTGACTTGAAGCGATAAGTTCAAATTTTTTTTGAAGATAATTTAAAGCAAAGAGCAGGTTTTTTTTTCTATCTCCAAGATTGGATCCTGTTGCAATAATAAGGCTCATTTTTTTTCTTCGACTTTTGGAGTGGGTATTTCTGGGCTGTAGAGAGAAGGCACGATGTGGTTGTCTTTAGGTTCAGGTGGTCTTTTGAGGCCACAGGCCACCATAAAAAAAAGTATACTTAGTATGAAAAAATTAAAATTCAACACAGAGTCCTATATGCCATCTCACTTGCTTTACCTGGCTTATTTCTAAATCAGCTTTTAAGTACCAGCCAGGAACAAAGCGGCGCAAAAGGGTAGCTCCTCCGACGAATTCAAGTTGTTTTTTGAGAGCATCTTCCACTGCGAATATCTCATTATTTAATTGGAGTTGCGAGACAGGGCTAGAGACATCCTGAACTCCTGCATCTGGACTTTTTATTTTTGAATAGCGTATCCCAAGAAAAGGCATGACATAAAAATAAGCAGGAAGTTCAAAGACATATTTTCCTCGCACAGCTAAAGAGGAGATTGATGTATTTAAGCCTCTGGCGGGAAACTCGCCCATTGTGGTGTAGTTAAACATACCTTCAAGATAGATATTATCGCTGATTTGATAGGCATAGGAAAAGTTATAGTCGTTATAATTTGATTTACCTTCATTGAATGTACCATCTTGGTTAAGAGCAGTTTGCGTATTAAAAAGTCCCCAGCCAAAACCGACAATGTGGTTTGTTTCAAGAGTTCGCCCATGCTTATCATCAATCTCTTTTGTCTTCACTGAACCATCGTCTTCTTCTTTGAAAAGTGTATCGACATTGTCATTAGTATCAAGTCCAATTGATTTTAAATCTTCTTTGTCTTCTTTGGCGTTTTCTTCTGGTGATTTATTTTTTTTAAATTTACTGTCATCACCTATTAAAATTTGTATGGGTGTATTTTTATTTAGTTTACTCCAAATATCTGGATCATAAAGTTTTAAAACTTTTATGCCAGCTCGGTTGTCTTTTATCTTGGCAACGAGAGCTCTAAGTCCAAGACGATTTTCTAAAATGAGAGTGATGAAATCTCCTTTCGTTAGTTTTTGTGCATCATTTGATAAAATAAAAATAGTTTTGGATGAACCAATAAGAAGAATTTTTTCTGTAAATAATTCTTCTCCTCTGAAATCAATGGGACCTCTATAGAGAGTTTCTTCTTGGGGCGCGGGAGCTGTGCTGGCTTCTTCTGCGGGCTGATCTTCTGGCGACTGTACCGAGGTTGGGGATTCGGGCTCAGCAGGAGTAGTCTCTTCGACAGGGGCACTTACTTCTTCTTGGGGCGGACTATCCTCCGAAGTAGGAGCTGTATCCTGAGCGGAAGAAAAGATTGGAAAAAGTAAAATAAAAAATAGTATTTTGAACATATTTTACAGCTTATAGGACATAATTTGTATCGTAAATAATAAGAATCAAAATAACTCATTGCACAATCTTGCCATTTGAAAAAGAAAAGAAGAGAATACCAAACCAAGAGAGTCAGGAATTACAGGATAAGAAAGGGAGGGGCAATGGATAATAATTTTTTCGTCGTAGCAGGGAATATTGGTTGCGGCAAAACGACTTTAACGAAACTTCTTTCAGAAGAATTTGCTTTTAAACCTTATTTTGAGTCTGTTAATGATAATCCTTACTTGTCAGATTTTTATCAATCCATGGAAAGATGGTCATTTCCATTGCAAATTTATTTTCTTAATCATCGTTTCAAAACTCATCGCCTCATTGAAAGTACTCAAGGAAGCTCCATCCAAGATAGATCGATTTATGAAGATGCGAATATATTTGCCAGAGCTCTTTTCGAGCAGAAAAGTATGGATGCCAGAGATTATGAAAATTATCTCAACCTTTATTATTCAATGATTGAGTTTTTATCGCCACCAACCTTAATGATTTTTCTTAAGAGATCTCTTCCGAAGCTTAAAGAGCGTATCGCTTTGCGAGGAAGAGATTATGAAAAAAATATTCCATCAGAGTACTTGGAGCGTTTAAATAATTATTATGAAGATTTTGCAGCAAATTATAATTTTGGAAAATCAATAGTTGTAGATACGGATGATCTGGATTTTATAAACAACCAAGAAGATTTTCAGACTCTGGTAAAAAAAAAAATAAAAAACACTCTCGATCAACAAGATATGTTTATCACACTCAATTCTTGAGTAATTCACTTGCGCTGGGGCAATATTTTCCATGGAAAAATTGGCCTAGCGTTTTAAATATTTTATAGTTATAATTTTTTTAAATGTTTATGGAAGAACAATTGTTCACAGTGAGGTGAATTGATGAAAAATTTGGCGACACTATTATTATTTTTATTACTTGCGTCTTGTTCAGCAACAAATAATGCTGTGAGTACAACGACGGACACAGATGTTATCGAGCTTTCAGATAATTCATCAGATGAATTACTAGAAATCAGAGACAATAATAAAACTCATGAAGTTAAAGAAGTAACAGATTCAAAAAAAATGGGACTTCCAAGTGATGATGAAATACTCATCGGAGTTGGCTCAAATGATGCTTCAGGTTATGAAGTACAACCAAATACAGTTGTTGATACACCTACTTTAACAACTCCAATCGTGGAGCCTCCTGTTGTAACAACCCCAGTTATTGCAGATGATGGTGAGTCGGTGTTTGTTGACCCTGCCGAAAGCATGCGTGCCATGAATAAAGAAGTAACTGTTTATTCGGGAGCGGTTCAAGATGAAAAGCCTGATTATGATAGCTTTGCAGAAAAACCAAGCAAATCTAAAAGAGGTGAAAAAATCAGTTATAATGATTTCTCTGAACCAGTTGCAGTAAACGGCGGAGAAGTAAAAAACTATCAAGTTCAAAAAAATGAAACTCTGATGATGATTGCTTTTAAGCTTTATGGTGATTATAGAAAATGGCATGATTTAGCTCGTTTAAATAGAGACAGATTAGGCAATTCCAATAGAGTTGCTGAAGGAACGAATCTTCGCTATGAAGATTACGGAACAAATTTTAGTTGGAATCCGGATGGAGAGCCTTACCTTATTAAATTGGGTGATACCCTTAGTTTAATTTCGAATAATGTTTATGGAACGAGATCAAAGTGGCCTAGCATTTGGAACAACAATAAACCGCTCATTAGAGATCCTAATAGAATTTATGCAGGTTTTACTCTTTATTATTTAACTGATGGTTCAACTAATTAATTATCTTTTTATTTTTTTTTTGGTGTCTTGTTCATTATTAAAAGACACCAAAAGAGAACTTGCATCTTACCGTTTTAAAAAAAATCAAAATACATTACATGCTAATATTATTAATGATCTAGAACTAGTTAAAAAAAATTTTTTACAAAAAAATAAAATAAAAAATATTAGTTCTAATCAAAAAAACTACCTCATAAAATTAATTAAAAATCTAGCGAACCAATCTATTTTTGATATTCCAAAAGAAATTTATCAAATTTATTTAATTCAAGATAAAAGTCCTTATGTACTGATGTTTCCGAAAGGTGATCTGATTATTTCGAATACTTTTCTAGATAAAATTTCTTCAGAAGGAGAATTAGCGGCAGCATTAAGCTTTGAACTCATTAGAAAGCTTTCTACAAGCTATAGAGTTGTTGACGTTAATTTAGA
>CAYQEW010000134.1:0-4498 GCA_964416605.1 uncultured Bacteriovoracaceae bacterium
CAATATGAGAATGAACCCCACCATTTGAGAGAAGTCCCATTAAATGAAGACGATTATTGTTTTGCTTGGCGTGCGCAATCAGCTCTTGCATTTTATCCATATTCATGACCAGATTATTGTGAATAGCTTCATTGATGCGCACAAGATCTTGACGCACCGGACGCCCCGCACCGATGTTGAGATGGCCCACTTCGGAATTTCCCATCACGCCGTTAGGCAATCCTACAGCCTCTCCGCTCGCTTCAATTTCGGTATAGGGGTTGCTCTTAAAAAGTGAATTAAGAAAAGGGGTACGGGCATGCAACACAGCATTGTTATAATCCTGTGGATTTTTACCAAACCCATCAAGAATGATAAGCAGAACTTTATTCATGATAAACCCTTTAGGCGTTATGATACGGGTGATTGGTGAGGAGTGTTTGTACCCGATATAACTGCTCTACGAGGAGTAGTCTAGCAAACTTATGAGGAAGAGTTAATGGGGAAAGAGAAATTAATTCTTTCGCTGATTTTTTTAATGATTCGCAGTGCCCTGTTGCGGCACCAATGGCAAAAAAAATAGTGGTGCTTTTTTCAAGATGGTTTTCGATTTTATTTTTGAGATCGATGGTAGAGAGTTCACTGCCCTTTTCATCGAGTAGATAAATGTGGGAGAGTTTAGCATTAAGTTGAGTGAGTTTTTTCTCCAACTCATTTTCAGATTTGAGTTCATGAATAGTTAATTTAATAAAAGAAAAACGTTTTAAATAATCTTTTTCAAGTTCTTCAAAGTGTTTGTTTTTATATTTACCGATAACGAACAAGTGTATCATTTTATTATCTAAAAATAATCTTCATCATTTTCAGTTTCTTTCTTGGTCGGTTCAGGACGAACATTAGAAGAGAGATAGAATTCTTCTGGAATTTTTATTTGTGGCAACTTAAACCAAAGTTCATCGAGATCATAGATAGAGCGAGCTTCAGAATTAAAAATATGAACAATAATATCGCCTAGATCAACGAGAACCCATTGTCCATCAGTGGTTCCTTCAACAGACAAAGGTCTTGCTTTATGTTCGCGCATAATTCTTACTAACTCATCAGCAAGGGCAGAAGCCTGAATGGCGTTTTGGACGCTACATAAAATATAGTTATCTGCTAAGGATGAAAAATTTTGAGCATTATAAATTTTAATATTTTCCGCTTTGTAGTGAGCGGCGATCCATGCTGCAGCCATCGATAAATTAAGTGGGAACTCATAGTTTGTATTGTTTACAATTTTAGCAATTTCACTTTTTACATAATCACTTGTCACTGTCTACCTCTTTGGTTTTAAACATAAGTATTTTGAGTTTATCGAGATTGCGTCCAGAAACAGAAGAGATCACCATGACTTTGCGATCAATATGAGCTTCTAGGGCGTCTTTAAATTTACTAATTTCTTCTTCTGACATCGCATCTATTTTGGTGATACACACAATTTCTTTTTTGAGCGCTAAATTATCTTTGTAAGCGAGTAGCTCGGCGCGTACCGTGGCATAAGCCTCAACAGCTTCAAAAGGTTCTAAAAACATCGAGCAATCAACCAAGTGAACAATGGCAGCGGTGCGTTCAATATGTTTGAGAAATTTTATCCCTAGTCCTTTGCCTTCATGAGCATCTTCGATAAGGCCCGGAATATCGGCTACAACGAGAGATTTTTCACCTAGCACAACAACACCTAAATTGGGTTCAAGAGTTGTAAAAGGATAATCTGCTATTTTCGGTTTAGCAGAAGATATAACTGAAATAAGTGTCGATTTACCGGCATTGGGAAGGCCCACCAAAGCAATATCGGCAAGTAATTTAAGCTCAAGGCGCACATGTAGATGTTGTCCCGTCTCGCCTTTTTGAGCATAGCGAGGAGCTTGATTAACAGATGTTTTGAAATTGATATTGCCAAGACCACCGCGCCCACCTTGAGCGACCATGATTTGCTCACCGTGATTGCTGAGATCGACAATAAGCTCTCCCGTTTCAGAGTCAAAGACCATGGTTCCGACGGGAACTTTCAGAAAAAGATCGTCGCCCGAAAAGCCGTCGCATTGAGATCCTTGGCCTTCCATGCCATCTTGGGCAGCAAAAATTTTTTTTCCTCGAAAATGAATCAGTGTATTGAGGTTTTCATCGGCTTCCATAAAAACGTGGCCACCGCGTCCGCCGTTACCACCATCGGGGCCACCGTAGGGCACAAATTTTTCACGGCGAAAACTGCTTGCCCCTTTGCCGCCGTTGCCCGAGATGATCTCAATTTCTACTTCGTCTATAAATTTCATTTTACTTTAATTTTAAAAATAAAAAGGGGATCTTATAAATCCCCTTCATTATGATTGCGTGGTATTTTTTTTGTAACGTTACTCTGTAACAACCGTTACCATTCTTTTTGTTTTGCTGTAATATTTAAATTTCACAAAACCTTCAGTCACTGCGAAAAGAGTATAATCTCTTCCCATTTCAACGCCTGTTCCTGCGTGAAACTTAGTTCCTTTTTGACGAATGATAATATTTCCAGGGATAACTTTTTCCCCACCAAATTTTTTTACACCGCGGTATTTTGGGTTGGAATCTCTGCCGTTACTGGTCGAACCACCCGATTTCTTGTGTGCCATTGTATTCTCCTAAGCTCTATTTAGTTTAAATGTTTTGCGTTTTTATGATCAGCGGGCATTGTTTGCACATCACCTGCACCATTGTTTACTTCTGTAATCAGTAAACTTGTGTAAGGTTGTCTGTGACCATTTTTCTTGCGGTACTGACCTGGTTTTCTTTTGAAAACGATAATTTTTCTCGATCTTGCTTGGCGAATAACCTTCGCTTTTACTGAAGCACCTTTAACAAGAGGGCTTCCCACGATTGCTTGATCCTGTCCTACAAAAAGAACATTGTCTAAAGTAATTGTGTCTCCAGAAGTTTGTTCAAGTTTTTGAACGTCAATAATGTCACCTGCCGATACACCGAACTGATGACCACCGATTTTTACGATAGCGTACATTTTTTCTCCTATACATTCACTAGGGAGTAAAACTACTTTAACCCTAGAAGAAATGAAATTAGTCTGAACTTATAGACGAAAGAGATATTTTTGTCAAGACGAGGGAAATTTCTGGGCCTTGGCATTTAGGGATTTTGGCCATAAAGTGTGGTTATGATAACAGTTGACCTTAATCCTGCCATTATTAAATTGGGAACCTTTGAAATTCGCTGGTATGGACTTATGTATGTCCTAGGATTTCTCATCGCCAGTCAAATTTTTAAAAAGCTTTGTCGCAGCGGTTTCATGCGCTTTCCCGAAAAAGAAGTGGACAACTATATCACTTATTTATTAATTGGAATGCTTATTGGAGCGCGCTTTGCCTTTGTTTTTATTTATAATTGGGACAGCTATTCCGCTAATCCGATGGATATTTTAGCGGTTTGGAAAGGTGGGTTGAGCTTTCATGGCGCCGTAGTGGGGCTAGCGGGAGCTACCTATTTATTTGCTCGCAAACACGGGGCACCTTTTTTTAGTATTTCAGATTCCTTGGCTCTCGCTGCTGGGCCTGGGCTTTTTCTAGGAAGAATGGGCAATTTTATCAATGGCGAGCTGTGGGGAAGAGTCACGGATGTGCCTTGGGCGATGATTTTTCCAGAAGGCGGCCCTTTTCCTAGACACCCTTCTCAGCTTTATGAAGGAATACTTGAAGGTATCGTATTGGGACTTATTTTGTGGTTGATTAAGTCAAAAGTTAAAATTCACGGTATTATTTCGGCATCTTTTATTTTAGGTTATGGCGTCTTTCGTTTTTGTATAGAATATTTTAGAGAGCCTGATTCTCAGCTCGGCTATTTTTTTAGTCTGGGGTGGACAATGGGGCAAATACTTTGTTTAATAATGGTCTTGGTCAGCGGAGTTATTTTTTACTGTGCCAAAAAACAAAATATTAAAATCTCTATGTAAGGAGAATTCATTATGTTGAATAAGTCATGGACTGGTTTACTTATTATTGCATTATTAACATCTTGCGCTAGCGTAACCCATAAAAAATCTTTAGAAATCGTTACTCTCAAAGAAGATCAAGATGGCAATCTTCGCATTTCAGCTAAACAACTCAGCGATGAAGCAAAAAAATCTTTTGTCTATTCTTGCAAGGGTTGCATTGTCGGAAGTGCTTCAGAAGAAAGTATTAAGCATGAAAATAGAGACGCTTTCTACTTTGATGGTTTGCCAGATATGGATCTTAAAAATCGTTGGTTTGATATTCCCGTTGCCTATAATGCCCAGGTTCAAAAGTGGATTAATTATTATGTTGGCAAAGGCAAAAGCTATTTTAGAAGACATGGTGAGCGCGCCGGAAAATTTGCACCCCTTATGAGTGAGATTCTTGCTCATTACGATATGCCTCGCGACCTTATTTTTCTTGCGATGGCAGAGTCTGGCTTTAGTAATTCTGCAACCTCGCATGCCGCAGCTGTCGGGCCTTGGCAGTTTATGCCCGCTACA
>CAYQEW010000135.1:0-4486 GCA_964416605.1 uncultured Bacteriovoracaceae bacterium
CCAGCAAGTTATGGTCGTTCTTCAGGTGGTGGGAATCGTCGTAGTGGCGGATCTGATCGCGGTGGAAGAAGCTCTGGTGGTTATTCTCGAGGTGGATCGCGCGATGGAGGTAACTATCGTCAAGGTGGAAACGCCGAAGCGGCGAATGCTAAGCCTTGGAGTTCAAGGAATGCATCAAGAAGTTAAAACTTCTTGATACCAATCATCTAAAATAACGGTCTACTTTGTCAAACTTCAACAAAACTGCCTGCGACGTGCATTGAGCACGCCTCGGCATTTTGTTTTGTTTTCCTCGTATCCCATCATTTTATATAATTGGTTTTCTGCCATTTAAATCTTAAGTAACAAATTCTCAGTGCGTTGTACAAATTTTGCTACATCCGCATTGGGAAGTGTTCCTTGGGTAAGTCTTGATAGGTCTCTAATTTGTTCAGCTAAAATTCCCGCAAGCTCTTTATTATTTTCACTTAAATAATTTTTAGTTTTAGTCACAAGAGGGTGTTTGTGATTAACCACAAGAGTTTGAGGAACCGGAAATGCCATTCCATTGCCCATGCTTTGAGTCATGCTGGCAAAACGCTTCATCTGAGCATCTTCTTTGAGGTAGGCGGGGCCATTTTCAATATTAAAGTTTTTAAATTCAACTTTATAATTGTCTCCTAACGTTTTAAGAGAGGTTTCAAAAAGTTCTTTCATCTCAGTTTCTGATTCTTCATTTTCTACTTTTTCAGTGAAAAGATTTTCATATTCACTATCGATGGTACAGAATTTAAATTTATGATCTTTAGCCTTCATCTCTAAATGTTGAGTCAGGTGTTGATCCATATAACTATCCATTCCCACGCATGGAATATTATTTTGCTTTAACTCACTGAGAAGATTTGAGGCAGGCATTTCTTCTGGATAGGTAAGAATTTTTTCTTTTAATTTTTCTTTGAAATTTTCTGGAATAAGATTGGTGTACTCTGGAATCGTTAAATATTTATCATCGTAGTTTTTAAAAAGAATATAGTCCGCGCAGTACTCACTAAATTTTTCTTCGGAGATAACACCGTACTTAACGAAAAGAGAAATGTCTTTCCAGATCGTCTCATATTTTTCGCGATCAGAAGTGTAGAGTTTTTTAATTGTCTCAGCCACTTTTTTGACGATGTAATTAGAAATTTTAGTGATGTTGGGATCACCCACTAAAGAGGAACGCGAAACGTTAAGTGGAATATCTGGCGAATCAATTGCTCCTTTTAGTAATCCTAAAAATTCAGGCATAATATTTTTCACGTTATCAGAAACAAAAACTTGCTTAGCATAAAGGTGGATTTTATTATTTTGAATTGGTTTTTTATTATCAATTTTAGGAAAATAAAGAATTCCTTGCAGATTGAAAGGGTGATCAACATTGAGGTGTAACCAAAAAAGAGGTTCTTCCTCCATTGGGAAAAGTTCGCGATGAAAGTTGAGATAGTCTTCATCTTTTAGTGATTGCGCAGGTTTTTTCCATAGAGGAGTTGTCGAGTTAATAATGTCATCGAGAACAGCTTTTTTTTCTTCTTCTTTCTCAATTGTTTTATTTTCTTCGATAGTTTTTAAGCGATAATCAATATCAATTAAGTTGATCGGATAAGGCATGAAGGGGCAGTATTTTTTGAGGACTTCACGGGTTTTCCATGAGTTTAAAAAGTCTTCTGATTCACTGTTGATAAAAAGCGTGATGGTTGTTCCCACTTCTTTTTTATCACTTGTTTCAAGAGTATATTCTGTTTGGCCATTAGAGATCCACTTAACCGCTTGAGCTCCTTCATTCATGGAAAGAGAATCAATCACAACTTTGTCCGCTACCATAAAGGCAGAATAAAAACCGAGACCGAATTTTCCGATGATATCCGTCGTATCCGTTGATTTTTCTTTCATTTTCGCTACAAATTCTTCTGCACCAGAAAAAGCCAGTTGGGTGATATATTTTTCAATTTCTTCTTCAGTCATTCCAAGACCATTGTCGGTAATTGTAATCGTCTTGTTCTCTTTACTGAGAACTACTTCAATTTTCCCTTCAGGGATTTGTTTGTTTTCAAGACCTGATAGGATTTTTCTTTTTGATATGGCATCAGAGCCGTTAGAAATAAGCTCACGAAGAAAAATATCGTGCTCAGAATAAAGCCATTTTTTAATAATAGGGAAAATGTCTTGGGTGTTTACTTTGATACTGCCAGTTTTACTGCTGTTCATGAGGGACTCCTTATAAGGTTTATAACCTTAATATGGGGCAGTAAAAATCAATGTCAATGCTTGGGAGAGAGAAAAAGCTTATTGCATACATTTAAGACTTTAGATCTTAAACGATAGTAGGCTCTTTGAGTTTTTTGCTCTAGGCTGTTGAAACCATGGTATTTTATTAGATCGGCTATATCAAATCCTTTGGCAATGGCAGCTTGAAGTATTTGATAAAAATGAGGATTTGCTACAAAACGGGGATCTTCGAAAATATGGGATAAATGCCTTATGCCATATCCGTTATTAATATAAGTAAAAATCCAATCTGCAAAATGAGGATCAGACGCAAGTTGAGGAAAATCAGAAAGTCTAAGAAGCAAAGCATTTCCTAAATAAGCTTCTCCTGGAGATGAAAGATATGCAGACATTAGCTCTGAAAAACGAGGAGAATCAATTAAACAATTAAAGAAAAAATCATCGCCACTATAATTTTTTTTGATAAAATCTATCGCGTCGTTGATCCACAGATTATAGAGAGGATGTTTTTTTATATGAGGTTTTTCATAGAGAAATTTTGCCAAAATATAGGGACCGTTTGGGGCATTGAGACGAAAAGACTCAATCCAATGAGTAAAGAGAGGGGCTTGCATAAATTTTTCTTGAGATAAAAGTTTTTCAATAAGTTTGTCTCGGCTAAAACTATATTCACTTGAAATTTCTTTTGTCAGATAATAACTAATCCATTCACTAGCATTAGGATGATTTTCGTTATAAGCGGCATCGAGAAAATCGATTATTTCATGGGGTTCTTTTTTATTTTTGAGATAAAACTTCACTAAAGAATCTAACTAAGGCGAATTCATTTTTAGTAAAATTGCAAAAAGATCTTTTACAATGGCAGTTTCCGTAATTCCTGAAAATTCCCGCGACGAGACAATTATTTTTTTTATCCAATCAGAAAAATTATTATTTTTAATTACTTCTGGCTTTAGCAAAACATTTTTTAAAAGATAATATGTTCCAACTTCGCCTTGAATGTATGAATCGATCATTAATGAAAACTCAGAATTATTTATAATTTGAGGTTGAGATAAAATATTCTGACAAAGAGTTCTTAGATCTTCAGATGAAAGCTTTCTTGCTTTTTTTATAATTTGTAGAGAAAAATCAATAATGAGAGAAGTGCTAAGTGGGGGAGTTTGAGAAAGCACATGGTTTATAAAAATAACAAAATAATCACGCTTGAGAATGTACGCATGTATGATTTGTTTAAAATCTTTATGGATTATAATTTGGGGGTTAGAAAATAAAAGATCAAGATCTGTAGGGTACGCAGATTCACGGTAAATAACACTCATTATCCATGACGTAAAATTTTTATGCGCAATAATTTTTCTTTGAGAAAGAATATTGTGTGCTAAGTATGTTGCACAGTGGTCATATTTGACACAAGTATTGATCCACCCACTAAACTCTTCCAGGTTATATATTTCTTCAAGTTCAAAACTTAAAATTTCTTGAATAAATAGTGACAGGGTTGATTGAGTCTTGAATTCTTCTTGCGCCCATTTGATAATCTGATTTTTTTCGTGAGGGGTCATTTTTAAACCAGTAGACATTTTACGCTTCATCCTCTCGGATATTCCTTTATCGCTCTGATCAAAGGTTACTCCATTGTGAATTTTTTCAAGATAACCAAAGGCAGACAAATTAAGAGATTCAGGAATGACTGTTAGAGCAGCTCTATTTTCTATGACTAAAACATCATCATGAACCGTAAAATCAATTCTTTCTCTGGCATTAGGATTTAAAATAAAACGAATTGTAAGTCCGGTGTTTCTCCTTCCCTTGCTACCAAGGGCAACATAGAAACCATCGCCTAAAGTAGCTGATTCTCCTTGAGTGTTTGATCTAGAGCTTAGTACATTAGGATAGCCTGCATGAGCCTTGGTAATTGATTCATAAGCTTCAAAAGAATCGGTCTCATGGGCAACCATGATATTATTTCCAAATAATTCCTTGGCTGTTCTTCCAAAGGTTCCCAGGGGCTTGGTACGAAGAGGTTCTTTATTTAGCCACCATCCCGATGAATAGAGGGTGTTTTGATTCTTTAAAATTTTGATTAATTTATCTTTGAGTCCAACTGTTGTAATGAGATTCGAAGCGTATTCCATATCCATCGGATTCACGATTAATTTCTTGGCATTTTTCTCAATCCATCTGGCAACATAAGGATCTGAGTTTTTCATAACATCTTCATCAAATTCGTTAATAAATT
>CAYQEW010000136.1:0-4454 GCA_964416605.1 uncultured Bacteriovoracaceae bacterium
CACCGCAACTGCCATAAAATGAAAGGCAAAGGCTCGAAGGAATGGATTCATCTCTTTTGTATATTCAAGCCACTTCCATAAATCATAAACTGCCATCTTTAAATGATGCGGTTCGGGACATGAATCAATTTTTTCTCCCGTTGCTGCATTTACAATTGAGACTGGAATTGTTCGAAGTTTTCCTAATTGATCTTTTTGAATAAGTCCTTCAGTAACGAGTCGTTGAAGATCACAAAAATCAGATATTTTAAAAGGTCTTGCATCTAACGCCAATTTTTCAGCATAACTTAAAGCATCAGCATAATTTTGAATTTCGATTATTTCAGAATTACTAAGTTCTTTTTTTTTCTTTTGGAGAAGCTTTGAAACTTCCTCCTCCGAAAGAGTATTGCCTTCGATTTGGTTAGAGTAAGTAATGGCTCGGACTTTTGCATTTCGCAGAAGAGATACCTTGAGAGGCTTTGTTAAATGTTCAAGAAAAAATGGCCTGCACTCAGCAATTCTCATCAAATTAGAAACCAGTTTATCTGAATACTCAATCTCGTAAGGAATTCCTAATATTTTCAATGTTTCAAAATTCATATTTCCCCACGTCATTATCCGCCACTTATCCGCCATTGTCAATATGGCGGATAATTTCATACAAACCTAGGAATATAGGCATATGGCTATGTTTAGGGGATTGCAGTAGCTTGATGAAATCTCAGTTGCCATCCGTCAGCAGTCCTTGACCAAACGGAACAACGGTTTGCTTTCTCCATTTCTTCATACTGAACTTCGCTGATATATGTGACGAGAACATTACGATCATCTAACTCATGAACGTTGAAATTAGATAGGGGTAATTTAGCTAGAATCGGTAACGATGCAGTTCTAATAATTTGATCGCGTGTATAAATCCGCCCAGATCTTCCAAACTCAAAAAAGTCAGGAGCAAAAACCTTCTCCTGAAAAGTTAAATCAAATCTTGTCTCGCTACGCCAAAGAGATTATTCAAGCTCTTTGAGTAAATCTTTATCCGATTTCGCTATTTTCATTTCAGCTATGTTTTGAATTTAAATTGCCATTATAAATGCATCCATTTCGATATTTTTAAGCTGCTTTATTTATAAAATTCTTTTAAAACTTCATAACTCTTACTCTTTCAGAGAGAGTGTGTGAGTAAATGAATCGTTTTTTCGCAATTAAAAACATCACGTAAAAACAAAACAAACCAACTAATCAACAGCAATTCAAAGACATACAAGGCTATCTACTTTTTTTTCTTGAGAAAAAAGTAACCAAGATATCATTTTTAAATACTAAGCAATAGACAGATTGATAAACTAGGCGAGAAATTCATTCTCCGCTAGTTTGGATTACTATCATTTGCGATTAAAAGATAAAATTGAACCTGAGGGCATCCTCGCCATTGCCAAGAGAATGAAAAGAATAGAGTCAATCCGAGTTAAACTAAAAAGATTTTCAACAATGCGGCTTAGTAGCTTGCAAGATATTGCAGGACTTAGAGTCATTCTTAAAAAAGTTCCTTGCGAGTTTTTACCTCGCTTCTTCCAGCAATAAACTCGTCCTTGAAGTTAATCTAAACGCGGGATATTTATGGGAATAGTTTAGTCGGAAGGATAATGAATAGCCTATTTTAAAATGGAAAATCTTTAATATTATCTTCACCATTAACTTCTCCACCATCTTCCTCTTTAACTGGAATTGGAAATGTTTCAATTTTAGGAAAATCATCAAGTAGATTTTGGTCATTATCCATCAATTTTTTCCGTACAAAACTCACAAAATACTTATGCTCATAACGTGCTCTATTTCTATCATAAGTTTGGTTGTTTAATCTTATTTCCTCAATAAATTTTTTGACATGTTCTTGTGTAAAATGTTCTAACGCATACTCAACTATGGGAAAACTTGAGTCTGCACTTGAGAAACTTCCAGAAGCTCCATATTTTGTTATAGCTTTATTAATAAAATCCTCCCTTATATGTGAACTACAATTACTTAGGAATTCTGGTATTAAACCCTGAAATCGCACGTCTCCGGACATTAGTTTTTCCAAACAAACGCTTTCCCAGTCAACTTCACTTTTAAACAGTGGAGCACTTTTTAAAATTAACTTTTCAGAGTTCTTGGCACTATCCCTCGCTAACAATAAGTTCGCTTCTCCCACTTTTCCGATAAATTCAGGAAACTCAGATAGAAAAGCTGCAAAAAACAAGACAAGATCAGAATTACTAGAGATCTCGTTATAATAATTACTTTCTTTCTCTATTGCCCTCAATAACATTACGGGCTTATTTTTAACTAAAATCTTTAATGCTTTATAGTTTATTTTTCGATTTTCATTACATTTTTCATTCTCTGTTCTAAAAACTAGTTTCCACAAAGTTCTAAATAATTTTGTTAAAACATAGTCTGTTGATTTTGAAAGGTATTTGTCTTCAAGGTATTTTTCTAAAGTCTCTAATTTTGCAAAAATGTTTTTATTTTCTTCAATATCTGCCAGTAGTTTCTTTGAAATTTCAGAGTGAAACATAGGTGAATGAGCGAAAAGCTCCTCTACAAATGTTCTTATCGTACCTTTACATAACTCTGCATTTGGATGAAATAACTCATAATCTTTCTTAAATGTAGGATGGGCACAAATATTTCTTAAATCTTTAAGATGTTGGATTTGGACAAATAAAGTATCTGGAATAAACTCATACTCCTTTTTAAGACTCTTAACTAATTCAAACTCCCACTCACTTTTTGTAGGCTTATCTTTCCAAGATCTTTCGAATTCAGAAATCAATCTACCTGCTTTAGCGTCTTCATAAATCTCACTGAGTTCTTCCAACTTAAAAAATAAATCAGAAATCAAAACAGTCCAAAGTGTCACTAGAGCCGAACGGTATGACCCAGCCCCATAACAATTATAAACTTCACTCAACAACTCTTTTGTTTTTGGTGAATGAACTTTTAAAAAGATCTCATCTAAATCGACATGTTTACTCAAAAAATACCTCAATCTAATATATTATCGGAGAGAATCAAAAACTAGCTTAGTTCTGTTTAGCATTTTGTAACGATTTTATTCGTCGTTACAGCCAATCGTTACAAAATCATCCAAGCACCATTATAAAACGTGATTTAACGTGACATCGAAAAAGCAAGAGAAAGAAATTCTCTCGGCTAATTTGTTAAAAATTGTGGGCTTACGCCCACATTCTCTAAATTTACCAAAAACTGTTTTAGATTGGTGGAGGTGGCGGGAATCGAACCCGCGTCCAAAGATTCGTCTGAGAGAGAGTCCTACGTGCGTAGTGTATCTAGAGGTCTACACGCCTTTCCTTGTTTAGGTTAAAACAAGTAAAACCTCGAGTAGTGATTTAAGGAGGCTCTCGACTCATCTCCCAAGCTTTTTATTTACGTGAGAAACTCAGCTCACTTTGCTTGCTTTTTGTTATCGGTGCAAGCCCCTCACTTGTGCGAAAGTTATTAACTAGGCAGCAAGAGCGTAGTTGTTATTGCCAACTAAAATTTGATCCCCTTTTTAAAAGGCCTGGTGATCAACCTTTGCACGCACTCAATTCGTCGGTAATCCCTGTCGAAACCAGGGCACCCCCATTAGCTAGCAGTATAGCATACTTTTCTTCAAAGTTATCGATTCTCTGTCAAATAAGTTGAACTCAAGTATTTTTCCATAATTTGCATAAGTGAGGCACCGAGTATGTTCGCCGCTTTAGCTATCGTTTCTGTTTATTTTGGATAGAGCGGAATTAGCTCTGACTTCTATCAATGAGCCCAGGCTAATAGAATAAAATTGCTTTCTTTGTTTTTGTGCAGGCTTAGCACTACACACGTTCTCACAACACGTAAACATCAAACAAAAACATTAAACACAGGCAAAAGTAAAATGGAAAAAGTGGGCAGTAAAATGACTTCGGCCTGTTTACAGAGCCCAGACTGCCATGTGCCTTAAATTTCGTCTTCTAAACAAATGTGATATCCGCTCCAAACCTATCTGAAATTTTTACAAGGTATCTATAGAGAAACAGGCCTTCATGCTAGAAGGAATTATGAATAAATTAATATCCTTCCTTCTACTTTTTATTTTTCCCTTTAATAGTGTCTTTTCTCAGTCCTCTGAAATTTATAAAGATACCAAAAACTCATTGAAAGATTTTAAAGAAGACTATGCTTCCTTTAAAATTGCTGTACAAAATCATATCGCCCATCCTCTCGATCAATTTAGACTCCTTGAGCAAAATATCACTCCCCTCACCAAAGCAATTGATATTGATGATCTTGAAATTATTATCGACAATCAAACTTATTCAATCAAAGATTTAAAAGGGCTCAGCTTCGACGAGGGAAAAAAACTTTCTTTTGCCTTCAAAGGAAAAATTTTTCAAACCTTTTCTTTTCGCATTTTTAGTATTGCCTTTACTGATGACCAACTTGCTTTC
>CAYQEW010000137.1:0-4439 GCA_964416605.1 uncultured Bacteriovoracaceae bacterium
TGGGCTAAATTTACCTTTTTTATTTTAATAATCAAGCTTACTTCATTTTAAACCGAAAGTGGATATACGAGGATCAAGTGAATGATCTGAAATACCAATTAGGAGAATTTAATGGTGACTAATTTTGACGGAAACTCTATCCAAGTTAAATCTGAACTTCCCTTGCTCCCCATTCGCGATCTAGTGGTTTATCCATTTATGATTCTCCCGCTTTTTGTAGGAAGAAAATCTTCTGTTGATGCTGTTGAGGCATCTCTTGAGTCCTTTGATCGTCAAATTTTTTTAGCAAGTCAAAAGAAAGTACAAGTCGAAAATCCAACTCCTGAAGATATTTATAATTTAGGCACCGTCGCTGTCATTATGAGAATGAGAAAATTAAGCGATGGCCGTCTTAAAATTCTAGTTCAAGGAGTGAGTAAAGCTCGAGTTGTGCATTTTGAACAAAATAAATCTTATTTTAAAGTTAAATTAAATGAAGTTACAGATACAACAAGCTACAAAAAAAGCCTTGAGTTAGATTCTATCATGAGAGAATGCCGAGAAAATCTTGAGCAAATTATTAATTTAGGAAAATCTCTTTCTCCTGATATTCTGATGGTTTTAGAAGATATTGAAGATCCGGGACGCCTTGCTGATCTGATTGCGAGTAATCTTACTCTGGCGGTTGAAGATGCTCAACGCATTCTTGAGACAATTGATCCTGTTCAACGTATTTTGGCGGTTGGCGATATTTTAAAAACAGAACTGCAAACTCTTACTGTTCAAAATAAATTTAAAACTCCTCAATCCGAAAAGAATCTAAAAGAACAAATATCTCATATTAAAAAGAATCTTCAAGAAAGTGAACCTGCTGATGAGTTTGAAGAATATAAACTTAAAATCCAAAGTGCTCACTTAAGTGATGAAGCAGAAAAAGAAGCGGCTAAACAACTTGCTCGTCTTGAAAAAATGCATCCAGATTCTTCTGAAGCCAATATTATTCGCTCTTATATCGAATGCTTACTTGATATTCCTTGGCAAACTAAATCAAAAGAAATTACTGATTTAAATTTTGCGAAAGAAGTTCTCGATGAGGATCATTATCAGCTAGAAGAGGCTAAAGACCGCATTCTTGAGCATCTGGCTGTGCGCTCTCTTAAATCGGGATCAATTAAAGGACCTATCCTTTGTCTTGCGGGCCCTCCTGGAGTCGGTAAAACCTCTCTTGGAAAAAGTATTGCCAAAGCTATGGGCAGAGAGTTTGTACGCATTAGTTTAGGTGGTGTTAAAGACGAATCAGAAATAAGAGGTCATCGCAGAACTTATGTTGGTTCAATGCCAGGAAGATTTATTCAAGCGCTTAAACAAGCAAAAACAATTAATCCAGTTATTATGCTTGATGAAATTGACAAAATGGGCGCTGATTACAAAGGTGATCCATCTGCAGCCATGCTAGAGGTTTTGGATCCTGAACAAAATAAAGAATTTCGCGATCATTATGTCGGTATTCCGGTTGATCTCTCTCAAGTTCTTTTTATAGCAACTGCCAATATGCTTGATCAAATTCCGGGGCCACTTCGCGATAGAATGGAAGTACTTTCTCTTTCAGGTTATAGCCAAGAAGAGAAACAACAAATTTCTAATAAATATCTTATTCCAAAACAAATTGAAGAAAATGGCTTAAGTCCAGCCAATGTTATTTTCACAGAAGAAGGTGTGAGAGCTGTGATTGAAGGCTATACACGTGAGGCAGGACTACGAAACCTAGAAAGAAAAATTGCTGGAGTATGTAGAAAGATTGCTCGCAAAGTGGCAAGCGGAGAAAAAAATCTTTTTACCGTTACTGCTCCTTTAGTGACTGAGCTTCTTGGTGCTCCTCTTTACAGCAAAGATGATCGCAAAGAATACGATGAAATAGGTGTGGCGACAGGTCTTGCCTGGACTGCGAGTGGTGGTGAAGTTCTCTATATTGAAGCAACCACAATGAAAGGAAAAGGCATTACTCTTACTGGTCAACTCGGCGAGGTCATGAAAGAGTCTGCTCAAGCCGCAATGGGATTTATTCGCAGCAATGCAGAAATTCTAGGTATTGATGAAAGAATTTTTGAAGAAAGAGAAATTCATATTCACTTACCAGCTGGAGCGATTCCAAAAGATGGACCTAGTGCGGGAATTACTTTGGCTACGACGATTGTCAGTGTTCTCACCAAGTCAATGATTTGCAAGGATATCGCCATGACGGGAGAAATTACATTAACAGGAAAAGTTTTACCGATTGGTGGAGTTAAGGAAAAAGCTCTTGCGGCAATGAGAATGGGTATCGAGACAGTTATTATCCCATGGCAAAACCAAAAAGATTTAGCTGAAGTACCTGAGGCTTTTAGAAAGAAAATTAACTTTATTCCGGTCAAAAATATTTTTGAGGTTTTAGAAATTGCCCTAGTTGATTGGCAGAAAAATAAAGTTAAAAAACCAAACGAAGAAAACAATAAACAATTAGCGGCCTAATGCGTTTATTGTTTTTATTTATTTTTTTAGTGGTACCCGCTTACGCGGGTACTTTCCAACAAGACAATCTCAAGTCTTTAAGTCTTTCTATTGCAAATATTTCTGAACAAATAAAAAACCTAGAAAATGAAATCGCTGAAACAAAATCAAGAGATCAAAGACGTGACAAAATTGAAGAACTCAAAGCTAAAAAAGTTAAACTAGGTAGCTATAATAATTTATTTTTTCAAACAGCGGCAAAGGTCTCTAATGACTACCAAGAAAAGCTACACCCCTCTGAGAAAAAGCAATTTTTAGATGAAGTGCAAGAAATTCTCTCGCCAGTTTTTGACAGTTTAAAATCTGCGAACTCCGTACCCAAAAAAATATATCGCCTTGATTATGAAAACTCCGTATACAAAGAACAAATTGACAAGTTTGAACAAGGAAAAAATAATCTTTTAACTCTCAAAAAAGAAACAAATGATCCTGATATTATCCTGCAAATTGAAAACACGCTTACTTCTATAGATAAAGAAGAGAATGATATTCGCATTCTCTACGATTCTAATCAAGAACTCCTTAAACAGCTTGAAAATAAAAATGAAAGTTTTATTTCAAGAGCAGATAGACTCTTCAAAGAATTTGTCAGTGAAAAAGGATTTGATCTTTTCTTGGCTCTCCTAGCAAGTATCATTACTGTTTTTTTTCTTATTTTTTTTAAGAGAAAATTTTTTTCCTTAAAAGTTGTTCAAATAAAACTGGGCTCCTGGCTCAATCCTTCTCAACTTGTTTATGATTTCTTTGCTATCCTCATAACTCTTTTTATTAATTTTCTTATTTTTTATTTGCGAAGCGATATTGTTCTTTTAACTGGCTATACGCTTATTCTCTTTGGAATATTTTGGTCGCTTAAACAAAATATTCCTCACCTTATTCAAGAGCTGAGCATTGCTTTTAATCTAGGTTCTATTCATGAAGGCGAAGTTATTGTTTGGAAAAATATCCCTTGGCTCGTCAGTAAAATTGGCTTTGTGTGTGAACTAACAAATCCTAAACTTTCAGGGACATCGCTAAAAGTTTTTGCTAGGGATTTGGTTACCTATCATTCTCGTCCAGTCACTGCCAGTGAACCTTGGTTTCCTAGTAGTATTGGTAATATTGTGGAACTTAATGATAAAACTTTTGGCAAGGTGATTCATCAAACTCCTGAGTCTGTTGTTCTACAAGTGTTAGGGGCAGCTGAAAAACATTATACGTTGGAAGATTATTATGCGCTACACCCTACTAATCTTTCGCTGGGCTTTAATATGAAATGTACTCTCAGCATTGACTATCAACATCAAGCTGCGACCCAAAAATTCTTATCTGAACTACAAGATTATTTAAATAAGAATTTAACCGAAGTTAAAATTATTGCAACTGAATTTGAAAAAACGAGTGAAAGTTCTCTCGATTACTGTGTTATTCTCTCTTGTCCTGGCCAGATGGCGGAAAATAAGTTTGCCATAGAAAGACAAGTTCAGCGTCTCTTTATCGATTTTTGTAATGAACATAATTATGTCATTCCATTTAATCAACTAGCCATTCATGTCATAAAATAATAATATTGAATATGCTTTCAAAAAAAAAACTTCTTATTGTCGATGACTCTGATTTTTCAAGACAAATTATTAGTGAATTTTTAACCCACTCTCTTTTTGATCTGTATCTTTCTTCTGATATTCAAGATGCTCTTCATAATATTTTGAAATTTAAAATTGATATTGTGCTCCTTGATATTGTTATGCCTGATAAAAATGGAATTGAACTGGCAAAAGAAATTAAAAATATGTCTCCTGACACTCAAATTGTTTTTATGTCTTCCTTGACTCAGGATAAAATGATTTTACAAGTCATAGAAGCTGGTGGATTTGACTTGCTTATTAAACCGTTTTCCCAAGAAAAACTTATTAAAACCTTGGAACGAATTC
>CAYQEW010000138.1:0-4394 GCA_964416605.1 uncultured Bacteriovoracaceae bacterium
CTATAAATTTACTTGGGTAATCCTTAGGGTAATACACTTCAATAAGTTTATTTTTTTTCTGAATATCTTCATCGGTTATCTCTTCTCCGATTTCTTCTTTTTTGCTCTCATCAGCTTTTACAGTTTCTTTTTTGGTCTCATTTTTTTTTGCCTCTTTTTTTACCGGAGCTGAAACTTTTGGCGCTTCGATTAATTCTTCAGTTGACACTACTTCTTTGACAACGAATTTTTGTTGGGTCGCTTTGTCTATGTCTAAATTGGTAACATCGATTGTTTTTAAATCGTTACTGCGTTTAAAATTCCAGGCACAAGAAACAAATAGCGTAACGACTAAAATAAGTTTTAACATCTCATTCCTTTTATTTTGGGCAAAAGTATTTCCATTAAATTTGATTCATCTAAATCTATCTTAATTTTAAATATAAAAACAGAAAAATCCAATATCTGATCAGTGGGCCACTTAATAGCATCTTTTTCCGTCATCAAAATTGAAGCATCTAATTCTTTTGATTCCTTTAAAAATCTCTTTATTTCAGAAGGTGTATAATCTTTGTGATTTTTTAAAATATATCTTTTTATAATATTAAATTTTTTAGCAAGCAATTGATCCTCAAAGCTTTTGGCATCTCCAATGCCACAGATTAAAATAATATCCTGTTTAATTTCTTGAGTTTTATTGATATTAAGAGGAACAATTTCATCAAAAACAATTCGACTGACCATCATTTTTTTATTGGGAAAATATTTTTTTATTCTCGCCATCGATCTATTAATATTTAAATTTATCTCGGCTTTTGTTAGGATTAGAAGATCCGCATCTTCTAATGCCGATAGGTCTTCACGGTATTTACCTGACGGAAAAACCGATGAATCACACCAAGAATCATTACTGTCAATAAGGACGATATTAAAAGTTCTTTGTAATTTTAAATGTTGAAAGCCGTCGTCCATAATCGCCACGACCTCATCTTGTTTAAAACTTTGATAACTTGCAAATCTATCTGCCCCAATGACGACTCGGGTTGTCTGAAGTTTTTCCTTTAATAAGCAGGGTTCATCACCGTAAGCAGAGGTTTTTGTAGTATCTAAAACTTCCGCACCAGTGCGACTTAGGTTTCCTTTGTATCCTCGTGATAAGATCATATTTTTAAATCCATGGGCACCAAGTAATTGAGAGATCAGTATCGTGTGAGGAGTCTTGCCAGTTCCCCCCATCGCCAAATTGCCGATTGAAATAACTGGAATATCTAGATTGCGAGATTTTAAATAACCAACTCGGTACAAAAATCTTCGCCACTGATGTATTTTTTTTATAATAAAACTAACCGGATAAAAAAAGAAAAACCTTACTATTTTCATAGATAGGCGCTCTTGATTTCATCACTTATATACTGCGCGGGATTCATACCATTTCTTTGTAAAATATCTTTTGTTTCAAATGCTTTTTGAGCTATTTGTTTATAAATATTCGGTGATGAGATAATTTCAAACATCTTGGAATAAAGCCAAAAAGATCTTGCTTCTTCTTGAATCATTTCTGGAAAAATTATTTCATTGTGTACAATATTGGCGAGAGAAAATGGACCGCGATACTTAATGAGCATTTTAAATAAAATTTCATTCACAACACCTACTCGGTACATAACAATTGTGGGCAAACCAAAAAGCGCACATGTGAGAGTTACCGTTCCACTGGCAGCAAAGGCACTGTGTGCCCACTTTAAAGCATCGACCAATTGATCATCTCTGTAAATTCTATCCATTTTATTTTTATACAATTCATAAATTGCTGGAGAGACCGAAGAGGATTCAACAATTCCAATTTCAATTTTTTTCTTATGGCGAAGCATTTCACAAGCCAGAATCATTTCATCTAAGTTATGGCTCACTTCTGAATTTCTACTTCCTGGCAAAAGTAAGATTCGAAAACTACCCTGTGGGTAGTTTTTTACTTCTTGAGGAATTTGATTTTTATATTGCAAATAAACAGGATGAGAAACACCTAAAACATTTGGCACGCCACGTTCTTTAAACCATTTTTGTTCAAAAGGAATAATTGTGAAAAGAGTATGTATTGTCTTAGCTAAAATTTTCACACGTCCACTCTTCCAAACCCAAGCTTGAGGGGCTACGTAGTAAAGAACCTTAATATTATTTTTTTTTAGCTCTTTTGCGAGCTTCATATTAAAGGATTGGAAATCAATTAATATAGCAACTTTGCAATTTCTTTTATGAGTTTCTGCCACTAAATGATTTAAGGCTTTTTTATAAAAGGGAATTTTTGAAACAACGTCACTGACTCCCCAACTTGAAAAATCTTTTAAGTGATAAAGGATCTCCATCCCGTTACTTTTTAAATTGTCTCCACCAACTCCAAAGAAATGGACATTCGGAAGTATTTCTTTAATTTGAGGGACAAAACTAAGGGCATGATCTTCACCAGATTTTTCACCAGCGATAAGAAGACATTGCACCTAAAATTCCTCTAAACGATGAGTGATCATCTCCAGAGTTTCAACCGCTCTTTTGGCATCATTAAAATCAACAATCGCTTTCTTCTTATTTATAATAGAATCATAAAAATGATCATGTTCCATAAGTAAATGGTCTCTGCGTTCAAAAAGGAATACCTCATTTTCCTTGCCATTAAAGTAATGCACTTCTTCCTTCATTAGATCAATAAAAATTTCTCCTAGAGATGAAGTTAAGCAAACGGATCTTTCTTCTTTGGCGGCTTGTCTACTGGCAAGAATCGAATAAGCATTTTTATTTTCGTCACTCGCGTGAACTTCTACATGGTCCCATGTGGAAGAAACTGATTTATATCCGCGAACAGTCATATTGCTTAATATTGCCTTGGGAAATAAAAAATAAACTAAATCTAAATCATGAATCATCAGATCTTGAATAACATCAACATCCGTTGCTCTTCCTTTAAAAGAAGATGTTCTGCTTATTCGAAGAGAATATTTTTCATCTTGCCACAATTTTAAAATATCTTTTACTTTGTCCCAAAGCGCGTGAAAGCGCTCACTGTGTCCAATCTGTAAAACAAGATCATCTTGTTGGCTGCTTTCAATTTGTTTTAATTCCTTAGTATTTACACAAAGAGGCTTTTCACAAAAAACATGTTTGTGAGCTTCTAAAGATTGTACTACTAAGTTTTTATGAAAACTTGTCGGTGTCACTATCGCAACGGCATCAATCTCTGGCAAAACTTCTTCTATCGTACTGACAACTTTTATCTGTGGATATTTTTCTTTCGCAATGATTTGATTTTTATCAAAGGGCTCTACAATCGCCACTAAATGAGCATGAGGATGATTCGCCATTTTCTCCGCGTGCCATTTTCCTAAATGCCCATATCCAATTAATGCAACATTAACTTTTTTCACACAAACCCTTTAAGACATAAATGGAGCAATACCAATCTCACTCTCTTTAATAAAATCTGAGAACATCTTCACTAATTGATTTTTACCATACATCTCAATAATTTCTGGTTTGGAGATAAAAGCCTTCGGCGAGTAAGCAGAAGCTTCCATCGTGCGATGAAAATCAACAAGCTCACTTATTTCTTCGCGATCAAAACCTTGTCTCTTTAAACCAATAATATTTATACCTTTAAGTTTTATACGATTGCCGTAAGCCGTACAAAAATGAGGGATATCGCGATCGATACCCGATCCCCCTCCAATATAAGCTCCTCGACCAATCGAGATAAATTGAGAAATATTGGTTCCACCTCCAATAATAACTCTGTCATCTATTTTGACATGCCCTGCAATATTACACGCGTTGGCAATAACGAGTTTATCGCCAATTTGAGTGTCATGAGCAAAATGCACGTAGGCCATAAAAAGTGAATTACTTCCAATTTTGGTAATACCTTTATCTTTTAAAGTTCCGCGGTGCACAGATATGTACTCGCGAAAAACATTATTATCGCCAATTACGGTTTGAGTTGGCTCTCCTTTATAAGACAAGTCCTGAGGAGGTCTTCCAATACTGGCAAAAGAATAAATAGTGTTCCCTTCTCCAATTGTTGTGTGACCATCAATAACGACATGAGAAAGAAGTTTTGTATTCTTAGCAATTTTAACGCTAGCTCCAATCAAACAAAAAGGGCCCACTTCAACGCCTGAATCAAGTTCAGCGCCTTTTTCAATGATTGCACTTGGATGAATTTTCGTTTCCATATTTTATCCTTTTTAAATCTAATTGTACTTTAACAAAGCCATAACCGTCGCCTCACTCATTACTTCGCCTTCATGTTTACAAACCACTCTATGGGTTTGAAAAAACTGACGACAAAGAATAAGTTCGGTCTCAATAATAATATGAGCATCCGGAATTATTTTTTTTCTAAATTTAGCCTCTGTAACAGATAGTAA
>CAYQEW010000139.1:0-4363 GCA_964416605.1 uncultured Bacteriovoracaceae bacterium
AAAACTTTAGAGCATTTATTTTTAAATTCAAGCTTACTTGTTAAAAGCCTTTCAATTATTAATTTATTGCAAAATTATTCATTGCCACAAAAAAAGATATTAGAAATTGCACAAGTCTATGAAATGCTAAAGTGTCCCATGCGCCCAAGCCTTGTACCATTGAGAGAAAGCCTTCAGAAATTACTGGTAAGCTACTCCAATCAAGGGAAATCAATTCAGGATGATCTAAGGGTTATTTTAAATGAATATTATTATTGGCAAGAAAAGCAATTTGATTTTGCAGAGAAAATTCTTGTTTCTTATAAACTTGTCGTCATTCTAGGCTTTTATCTTTCATCTTATTTCCTTTTTATTTATTTTTTAACAATTGAGATGATAAAACAGGGATAATCTGCTAGGTTAGCAGGCAAAAGGAATAAGTTTATGGATAAAAAAATAATATTTTCAATGTCTCGTGTTCAGAAGAATTATCCAGGTGGAAAGCAAGTTATCAAAAATATTTCTCTTTCCTTCTACTATGGAGCAAAAATTGGAGTTTTAGGTTTAAATGGTACGGGAAAAAGTACGCTTTTAAAAATTATTGCAGGAATTGATCCCGAGTATCAAGGGGAAGTTAATTTAACGAAGGGAATTAGCGTTGGTTATCTCGAACAAGATCCACTTCTTGATAAAAACAAAACAGTTAAAGAGATTGTCGAAGAAGGTGCTCAGTCGACGGTTGATTTATTAAAAGAATTTGATCTCGTGAATGCAAAATTTGCAGAAGAGCTTACCGACGATGAGATGAATAAGCTTTTAGAAAAACAAGCAACGCTTCAGGATAAAATGGATGCTTGTCAAGCTTGGGAACTCGACAGTCGATTGGAGCAGGCTATGGAGGCATTGCGCTGCCCTCCCGCTGACAAAAAAATTGAGTTTTTGTCAGGAGGAGAAAGAAGACGAGTTGCACTTTGTCGGCTTCTCATTCAAAAACCAGATATCTTACTTTTAGATGAGCCGACTAACCATTTAGATGCCGAAACGGTTTACTGGTTAGAGAATCATTTACATCAATACGAAGGAACAATCATCGCGGTAACCCACGATCGTTACTTCTTGGACAATGTTGCCGGTTGGATTCTTGAATTAGACAGAGGACAGGGGATTCCATGGGAAGGAAACTATTCTTCTTGGCTAGAGCAAAAAGAGAAACGTCTCGCGCAAGAAGAGAAAAAAGAAACGAAAAAACAACAGGCATTACAACGAGAACTTGAATGGATTAGAAGTGCTCCCAAGGCAAGACACGCTAAAGGGAAAGCAAGAATTAATAACTATGAAATGATGCTTCAGGATTCAAAGGAACAAAGAAAAGAAACTAATGAATTATTTATTCCTTCAGGAGACCGACTTGGAAAAGTAGTTATTGAGGCAAATAGTGTTTCAAAATCTTTTGATGATAAGATTCTATATGAAAATCTAAATTTCAAACTCCCGGCAGGTGGGATTGTTGGAGTTATTGGGCCTAACGGAGCAGGAAAAACCACCTTGTTTAATATGATTGTTGGAAAAGAAAAACCGAATCAAGGTGAGTTTGTTATAGGAGATACGGTTAAGCTTGCGTATGTCGATCAGGAGCGCAGTCTTGATTTAAATAAGACATTGCTTCAAGAAATATCAGGCGGAAATGATCTTATTAGCATTGGAGGAGTGGAGGTTAATGCCAGAGCTTACCTGTCTCGTTTTAATTTTTCCTCTGCGGAGCATTCTAAAAAGATATCAGAATTATCAGGAGGAGAAAAAAATAGAGCCCATCTAGCAAAAATTTTGCAGTCTGGAGGCAATCTACTACTACTTGATGAGCCGACGAATGATCTTGATGTTGAGACTTTGCGCGCCCTAGAGGAAGCGTTACTTAATTATGCAGGATGTGCAGTTATCATTTCTCACGATAGGTATTTTTTAGATCGTATTGCGACACATATTCTTGCCTTTGAGGGAAATAGCCAAGTAACATGGTTTGAAGGAAATTTTTCTGATTATGAAGAAGACAAGAAAAAGAGACTTGGTGTGGAAGCTCTTATTCCTAAAAGAATTTCTTATAAAAAACTTATTCGTTGAGAATAAATACATTCAAAAAAAATCTCTCCTTTATCATAATTTTTTAATTTGATAATTTCGGAGATTTTTTTATTTTCCATGAAAATAATATAATCAATTCCTTGGCAGATCATTTTTTTGATCTGCTCGAAGGGAATACTCACTTCATTCGAGTAAATGCTAAAAAGAAGAGCCAAGCGTTCAATTGCATCAATGCAAGAATTTGCATGAACCGTACTGATTAAGCCTCGATGTCCGGAGTTTGCGGTTAAAAGAAAGGGTACCACTTCATTGGAGCGTAACTCCCCGACAATGAGGCGATCTGGAGTCATTCTTAATGAATAAGAACAGTAGTGATGAAGTTTTTGTTTAGAGTTATGCTCATTTTGAATAAATCGACTACAAATAGGATGAGTACATTCAATTTCCTCAGTATCTTCCAGAATAATAAGATGTTCCTTGGGAGAAATAAATTGAATAAGACTAGAAAGAAAGCTTGTTTTTCCTGATCCGGTACTTCCAACAAGTAGAAGATTTTTTTTTTGATATATAAAATCCTTGATATCTTCGACGGTCTCATTTTCCCCGTAAGACGCAATGGGCCAAATTTCTTTTTCAATCTTTCGCAAGAAAAGCTTACATTGATTATCTGCAAAACAATTTTCTGCAAGGGCTGTTGCACGATGTTTTAATCCGAAATCATGGATGACAAAACTGACAAAAGGATTGCTCTGATTCCATATTTGCTTATGCTTTAAGGTGAGTATTTGAATGACAAGTTTAAAATCATTTGCTTGGTAAGGTTGATAAGACAAAAATGTTTTGGTGTTTGATTTTTGACTCCACACGCCAGATTCAAGAAAGAAGATTTCTTCATATTCTAAAGGCAGTATGTTTTTCAAAGCATCGAGATGAACAATGTTATTATAATATAAAGTAAAATTATTTTTTAAACATTCTTCTTCATAATTTTCTTTATCATTAAATAATATCCAATCTTTTAGGGCTTGCTCAGCTGAAAGTAAAATCCCTTTTTCGATATGACTTATAAAATATTGCTTTAACGAATTAAACGCAGATTCATTATCAATCGTTTTTTTATTAGTTCTTAGTTCAAGCATTGGCTACTCCAAATAAATAAGACCTGTTAGATATTGTTTACTTAAATGTTCTTTATTTGCCGTGAAGAAATTTCCCAGAAGAGGGATTTGAGAAAGGATGGGAAACTTTATAAGTTCTTTTCCACTTTGAAGGATTTCAAATTCAAAAATTTTGTATACCTTTTGATTTGAAATAAATATTTCTGAATTTTCTTTAAAACCACTTATTTGTTGCCCAATGGGCTGTGTTAGCTGAGTCGAATGTTTAAGAACATAATGGCCATTTTTTTGAATAAGCTCAACATCTATTGCTAAGCCTGCAAATTTCCATTGAGTATTTTGTTGGCCTTGAGCTGAGGTATTTGTAAACGCAATTTCTTGGCCTGACTCGAAGTGGCTTTTAGAATTTAAGCTTATTGTCAGAGTTGGTTGAGCAATCAGTTTAAATTTATTATTTCCATTGTTCCAATTGAAATTTTGTCCATTCGCAATTTCAGTGTGATTGTGAAAAAGATTATTTAGATTGGTAGTTAAAGATTCAAGCCCTTGGCCCATCTGTTCCATTCGGAGGTGATTTGTTTGAAAAAGAAGTATTTTGAGTCGATGAGAAGAGCTTTCTGCAAGGGAGTTCCTTTGATGATATTCGATATGATACATTTTTTTTAAATCAGTTAAAATATCTTCATCCGCAGTTTTCTTGTCAATGTTACAATGCATTTGAATGTTTTCAAAATAACAATCAATGTCCACGGGACCTCGTTGCAAAAGAGGAATAATAAGAGCTTCTTTTATTTTTTGTTTTAAATCAGCGGTTAATTTTAAATTTTGAGTATCAAGGGATTTACCATTTTCGAGAGCGAACATAATTTTTTTATAAAGAGCAATTTCTTGAACAATTCCAGATAAACCGATTTTCTCTCCTCGGAGGTCAATTTTTAAATGAGAACCTTCAAATTCCTGGGCTATGAGCAATTGATCCATTTGCATTTTTTTGGTTAATACGTATATTTTATAGGTTTTCTTACCTGACTTGCTCCAAGTGATAAGATCTGAAAAGCCAATACTTTGTCCTTTGACTAGAATTGATTGAGTCAGCACTTTAATTCGTAGAATTTCTTTATTACCAATAGAAAGCTTTTTTAGTCCCTTAATTGACAAATCCAGCTGTTCTCCTTTTGATAAAAATT
>CAYQEW010000140.1:0-1362 GCA_964416605.1 uncultured Bacteriovoracaceae bacterium
AGTTCTGTAAAAAATTCATCCTCTCTTTTTATTAACTTTTTTTTTGATTTTGATTTATCTTCTAGTACTAAACCTTTTTTAATACATTTATTCACTGATAATGAGCCATCTGTTTTATCGTAAGAAAAAACATTTTTATAGTCTTGGTTGAGCATCGCCCCCCACTTGTCAGCGTAAATAGTTTTCAATTCTTCGTTATTAAGAAGATTAGGACTCTTTGAATCAAAAATAATAAAATCTCTCAATTTATAATCTTCTTTCACCATTGATCCTTCATAATCACCTTTACACTCTGAACATGCGTAAATTTCTTTATTTGATTTTATTTTAATTTTATCTTTGTGAGCGTTTAGGTCTTGGAAAAATCGCAAAAACTTTTTGCTGCTTTTTTGTTTTTTCTCTGTGTCATTTTTATGAGTAGCTACCTCACTTAAACTTGCATACTCAAAAGACTGACAGCCCATAAAAGAAGGTTTATTAGATGCCACTACGTCATCGACTTCGGTTTCTCCACCCGTTTTAGGAAGGACATTGCCCTGTGCATCCTTTATAAGAGCAAAACAACTAGATTCTGTTCTTACTGAAGATTGCTTGCCTCTTCTTCTAAATTTATATTGGAAACATTTATAACTGTGTTTCTGTTTATCAAAACTTTTAGAATATAATGTTTCATCATCATAATTATCCGTTCCGTTAAGATTTCCTTGTGATGAGAAACGAATCTCAACACTTTCAAGTTCATAACTATCCGAAGTCATTTTTTTAGCATCTAGATTTTTACCCGCTTTAATATCTCGTGTATCCATAAAGGCTGGGTAAGCATTTTCAGTATCTGTTACTTTGGCCACGCATCCTTTAAACTCTCTTAAGGTTTTAAACTGATCATAGCGTAATTTCTTTTCGCAATTAGCAAAAGGAGAAACGTAGGCATTATTATTAATGATTTTGTATTTATCTTTTTGTTTAAGCCCATCTTCAGTATGAACCGCTCCAACGCCTGCTTCTTCTTTATCTTTGGCTACAACACTGGTTGTCCCCAAACTAAAGACAAAGTTAAAAACTAAAAGATTTACTAGCCATTTTTTCATATTTAACCTCATAAACATAAACCTTACTTGGTTTATCTCATTGTCTTGTCGGATATGTTTTGTGATAACTTTAATGGGCAGTTATAATTTGAGTAAATCAATGGAAGACCAAAGGTCTTGATACTGTGAGTTGGTGCGCATGGACTTAAGACGCGTTATGCTTTGTGCTTCTCCCAATCGCCCTAGAACAATTACGGCAGTTTTAAGAATATTGTCTCTTCTTTTAACGCCCTTAATAAGGGAATAATTTTCCTGCTTCATAAACATTTGCCAA